>CAVJCY010000058.1:0-16590 GCA_963648145.1 bacterium
ATTTAATCTTAATGGCAAAAGTGGTTTTGCTTTAATGACTATTAAGTTAAATAAAGATGAAACAAAAAAAGTGTATGCTTTGGAACTTGATTATTTAAAAAAAATGGAACCTGCGACTAGTGGCGAGGTGAAGGATAATACCAATCACGCAGCACTTGCCATAGACAAGCCTCGTCGTCAAACAGGTTCTAAAGGCAATATACCACAATCGGATAATTCTGTCAAAGAAAACAACAACGAAACTGAAAAAAGAACGGCTGAATTAAAAAGCCATATTGACGAGAAACAAAAGAATGTAGGAAAGCTGAATACTCTCAATAATAATTCTAAGAAAACAGAAAAAACACAATCTAAAAAACAATTTAAAGAGCCGGTAAAAGACTGGATTGTAAAACTAGCAGCAGAAACGGGACTTGATATAAAGGGATTTAAACATAAGACAACGGAAGATTTTGAACGTCATGTTATAAAAAAACATGGAAACGAAAAAATCGAAAATGCAAGAGGGCAAATTGCAGTTACAGAGCAGGACTTAAAAAATATTGATGACGTAATGAATAATCCTGATATTGCCGTTGCAGGTGTAAAGAAAAATGGAAAAGACAGAATTATTCTTGTTAAAAACAATGTACATGGCAGTGTTCTTGTTGAAGAAGTTTTAAGCGGAAATAAAAACAAGTCCCTTAATGCTAAAACTTTTTGGATAATGGATAAAAATATAGATGAAGAAAAAATAAAGAAAATTTTGGCAAATACAAACGGTTATGATATTTCAAAAATAAAAACCGCCACTCCTACGGCTGCAAACTCCGTTTTGTCATCATCACAAACTGATGAGGGCGGTCGCAACTCCGCCGGCAAGGGTAACGGTTCAAATGCCAGCTCGAAAGCAGGCGATGGACTGAGTATTCCACCTCAATCCTCTAACGATAATATACCACAGCAGGATAATTCTGTCAAAGAAAACAACAACGAAACTGAAAAACGAGCGGCTGAATTAAAAAGCCATATTGGAAGCGTATTTGATGAGTATATGAATGACCCTTATACAAGGCATACAGCTGAAAGTAGTATAAAAAAGTATGGCAAGAAAAAGCTTGAAGAACTGGCGAAAATGGATTTAGAAACCGATGAGGAATATAAAAAAAATCTTTTTGACAAAGTTGCGTCTGTTGAAAAAGAAGAAAACAGAGAAATAAGCGAAAGCGCTATTGATATAGCTATATGGAAACAGTGTGTAAGTGTGTTTATGCAGAAAGCCGCGAGAGAAAAATTAAAATCAATGGCAGAAAATGAAAACATGATTGATTTGCCGGTCGATGCTAGCGATTGGGGCGAGACTATAGGTATTATCGGAGACGATGTAACACGTATTTTGAACGGCAGGGATATTTCAGGAACCACTAAGCAGGGGCTTGTTGATAAAATTAAAAGAAGAGTTCGTAATAGTCCAGGCGTTGCAAGAGCAATGCTTGTATATATAAAACAAGAACAGGAAAAGACAGGAAAGAAAGTTTTTACTGAAAAACATTCTATCTGGGAACTGTTACCAAAATTGAATGAACAGGCAGCGCAGGCATATGAAAAAGGGGAAAGTGAAACAAAAAAAGGTGTAAGTGGTAATTTGTATGAAGGTGAAGACGGAACGACAGTAGTTGAAAACAAAGACTGGGGACGCTATCAAATATCTTTTCCAGGAAAACCTGATTATGAAACAATATCAACATTAAAACGTAATGGATTCCGCTGGTCGCCAAAAACTCAAAGCTGGGTATGCTACAACACGGCAAATGGGGAACGGTCATTAAAACAGGTCGCAGAAAAGCTGGGATTAAAGAAAACCGAAATCAAAAAATCCTCTTTGGAAAGTTACGTTGAAAAATCAATAAGAATACTGAAAATGGCGGGGGCTGTATAATGGGACAAGGGCTTGGTCGTAATTCACCCGTACAACTTACTTTAGGGAAAGACAATTATTGTGCGCTTATTGAACGCCACGGACAATGGATTAGGTGGAGGACGGCTGCAAAATGCTCATGTGTAAAAATGCCGTCAATGCAACCGGATATTCACTGTCCTATTTGCGGGGGCGAGGGCGTTATTTATTCTTTCCAGAAAGACCAGATTGTTTTTGAATCTGTATTACAGATGAATGATAGTGGAATCCTTGAAGTTGGAGAGGATAAAAGAGATTGCGAGCTTGTGCGGGTTTACGATTTTGACGGCAATACTTACGAAAATGCGGAAAAACTAGGCAATTACATTTATCTTAACGCAAAAACAATTAAGAACAAGGGAACGTATTTTACAAGCGTAATGAAAAAAAAGACCGTGCAGTGCGTTGAAAAGTCTGTATGCACAAAAGGCGATGACGGATTTTATAAAGTGTCTGGACTAAAAAGCGGAAAGCCAAATATTGACGGCGTTTATTATACGGCAAGCGGAGACATTATAAGCATTGGAAAACTCACGGATTCTGACGGAAACGAGTATAAGGCGGAAGAATTCCGGCTTGATACTTTTCTTGCAAAAAGAACGGGAGAAACTGATGAAAGCGAAAATGAATTACCGGAAACCTTAACGGCTGAAAATGTTGAGTATGTTCCGCCGTTTATTTTTGCCTTGTTAAACCAGAATCTAAGCAAGGCGGACATGCAGGCAATGGTTGACGTGCAGGGAGACGCGGTTGTTACTTATCCTTATGAGTGCGATGTTGCAAATGATGATGTTTTAACGGTACTTGCAGGAACGTACACAAATAAGGAAGTGAACGCAAGAACGGCTTTTGAAACTGACACATTGGGCGTTTATTTTGTCTATGACATTGTTTCTTGCACAGGAATTGTAAACGGTGAAGTTTTTGAGTATAAACAGGGACGTGATTTTATTCTTGTAGGAACTAATAAAATAAAATGGCTTGAAGAAACCGCTGTTGCTTATCCGGAAGTTGGGGAGGGATATTCTATCACTTACCACGTTTTACCGACTTATAGGGTTGTAAAACAGATTCCGCAGATAAGAACGAGCGAAAATCAGAGATTTCCTAAAAAAGCTGTTGTAAAACTGTTTACAACATATTCTGAAAATACAGGTGTAAACAGACAGGAAATCGGACGCAGCGGAATTGCAGGGAGTTTTTAGAAAATGAAATTTGTAAAAGTAGATGTGAATATTGATGAACTTCATAAAATCGCCTCTATGTTTGCAAAGGGAATGACAGAAAGTGCTTTTCCGAACACGGCGGAATCTGTAAAAGAGGCTAGAGACCTTGCAAAACAAAAATGGAAAGACTATTTAGCTGGTGAAAGTTCTCTTGACGGAATAGAGCCGGTTGAAAAACCTAACTTAAAAATGGTTCAGTCTGTAAAATCGGAAAAGAAAAGCGCATTTAACTATTCTGTTTATTCTGAAAATCAACAGATAGAAAAAATAATTGAGGGTGAACCGGCTGTCAATTATGATATGAAAAAAACGCATCCGTACGGCAGAAAGAGCCGTGTGTCAAAAAAAGGCGTGCCGTATTTGATTATCAATTTCCGGTGGGGAACTCCAAACGAAAAAGGCGGTGCAAGAGCACGCTGGAATAATTTTATTCCACAGAAAGTTTATAACACATCACTAAAAAAGATTTTAAGAAGTAAGTCTGAAACGACGGGACTAACACATCCTGAACTTAATTTTAAGGGACAGGCAATTGACCGTAACGAATACAATTGGGGCGGACGACTTACAGAAAATGACGCATGGGACGATAGAAGCGTTGGAATGGTAAGAATGAAAGATAGTGCAAATGGAAAGTCTACTTATTTTACATTCAGGATAATTTCAGCTAAATCACCGCAGGGGTCATGGATTTACCACAAAGACGCAAAAGCGCCGGTTGATATGATTGGAGCATTGAAACGGACTGTTGAAAGCGATATTAGAAAAATGATTGAGGAAGGAATAAAGGCAGATGTTGAAATGTATATGAACTAAGAATTATCGTTTTTTGATTGTGCCAATATTTTTATTGCACTGTCTATAGCGTCTTTTTCTGATTCTGTAAGTTTACGATAATTTTCCAGCATATTTATTTCACGCATTGGAAGCGGATTATTGTTTGAAGAAGAAAGTTCACCACTCATAAAATATTCTAGTGGTTGCTTTAATTCTTGAGCTATTTTGTATCCGGTCTCTAAATCCGGCAGACGGTTTAAGGAAATTGAATTTCGTAGAGTTTGAATATTCAAATTAAGTTTTTCAGCAAGTTCTTTTTGTGAAAGTCCATGAGATTTTAATTCATATTTTATTCTTTTCCAAAATTCCATTTTTACACCTCGATAACATATCGACAATAAAAAATAATTACATAAGTATTTTTTTTAGAAAATATTAAAGTTTATAAAAAGTGATAAAAAAGTACGACATTGACAAGGGATAATTATTAAATTATATTAAGTAAAATTACATTTTTTTTAGTGTGCTTATGAATGGCAGCTATGCGATTAAAAGTCGTGTAGCTGCCTTTTTTTTTGGGATTTGATAAGACGCTATATTGAACATCAAAAATTTGATGATGTTTACGGCAACTTTCATATATCCGTTGTAAATGAACATCCGTTTGCTCATATGATTATTGACCAAAATTCAAGATGTGCGGATAACTTTCCGTCAATCATTGTTACAACTCAAACGGACAATAAAACTTCTGAAATGTCTCAACTTCCACAGGAAGTTTATGAAGTCGGATATACGTCAAAAGACATTGAAGAGATTATAAGCACAGGATTTAGAAACAGAAAAAAACTTCTTTCGGACGGAACTGTAACTGATGTTATAAAAAACGGAGTTGTGCAGAAAGAGCGGATTCCTGGATTTATTTTAGTCTATGACGAAAAAACGATTGAAGAAATAAAGAAAATCGCAGATTCCAGAACAAAAGGGACTGAGGAAGGAATGGTTTACGGTCTTAAAATCGCAACACGAAAAACAGACCGTGTTTCTATTGAAATTTGGGCAAAAAACAATCAGTTGAAAAATGAGCTTTATGAACATGTAAGGCTTTTTTTAAGTGGTGCTTTACCACGGTTACTGGAAGATGAATACAGTATTTTTGCGCCGGTACTTTTTGACAGAACTATAAGCGGAGAGCGGAGCGCAAATTACAATTTTGATTTTGACAGTCTTTTGTGCGGGTCTCATTTGAGTTTTGAAATTGATTATGACATAGCGCAGGTGATTCTTGATACAGGACTTGAAAATTTGAATGGGGAAGTAATCCCGGAGGTAATAAACAATGTCAAGAGCGAAAACTACTACAGATGAAGAAACTACTGACACAGAAACTGTTGAAACTGTAACAACGGAAACAACAGATACTGTTGAAGATTCTGCATCAAGTTCTGAAACTGTTTCAAGTGAAACTACAGAAACTGATTCGGCAGGCACAGAATCTACTGAAAAAACTACTGTAGAAACAGAAACAAAAACGGAAACCGTAAAGACAACAGAAAAAAAATATGGAATCGTGCGGTATTTTCAAATGTATCCAATGGAAAATAAAACTCTTGAACGTACTATCAAAAAAATGTACGGCAGAGAAGCTCATACAATCACGGAATGGAAGCAGGTGATTGAAGATTTTTTGAATCAAAAAGTCTGATTAAAGGGGGATTAAACTATGGGAATTAGTAAGGCAGTATTTGAAAGCGCAGGAAAAAGAACAGAACATCTTATTCCTGGCGTTTATTCAAGAAGCAACAACGTATCATCTAGCGGAACTGTTTCCGCTGGTAACCTGGTAATTCTTGGACATTCTACAGGTGGAAAACCGAATACTCTTTTGAGTTTTTCAACTCTTGCAGAAGCTAAAGATGCGCTTGTTTCTGGAGAACTTTTGAATGGCGTTGCTCATGCGTTCGTACCGTCCAGCGAAAATAGACCTCAGCGTGTTTATGCAATGCGTGTAAATGAAGGTACACAGTCAAGCATTACTTTAGCAAGTGGTGGACAGGATATTCTGGAAGTTAAGGCGTGGGATTATGGCGTTCATACAAATCAGTTGAAACTGTTGATTGAAGCAGGCTCTGAAGATAACACTAAAAAACTTTCTGTTGCATATAAAACATCAACTATTTCTTATGACAATATCGGTAAACAGTCATTTGCGTTGTCGTATATCGGTGAAAATACAAATCCGGAAGTAACTATTACGCCAACAAGTTTTAAGGCAAATGCAATCAATGAAAGTACAGAAACCGCAGACGAAATTACGGCAAGTTTTACAGATTTTGAAACTGTAGATTCTCTTGTTGCATTTATTAACGATTCTGACGCCTGGACAGCAACACTTATTGATTCTGATTCAAATTCAAAAACTAGCGACTTGGACAGCGTTTCAAATGTTTCTGTAACTACTGACGTAACACTTACAAGTAACTTAAAAGCATTTATTGATACTCTTGAAAGTTGTTCTTATGTAGGAAGCGTTAAACTTTTATCTAATACCCGCATTGTTCCGGAAGATACTGTTTTGTATAAATACTTTACAGGTGGAACGGCTGGAACAAGTGATATTTCGGCTTGGTCAAAAACACTTGGATTCCTTGAAGCAGAAGACATACAGATTATTTCTACAACAAGCACAAATTCTTCAATCCAGAATCTTATTGCACAGCATTGTTCTGATATGTCATCTACAGAAAACAGAAAAGAACGTACTTGTATTTTAGGCGGTGCACTTGGAATTACAGATGATGATGCAGTAACAATTGCACGTGGTTTTAATTCAAAATATGTTTCTTTTGTTGCAGACGGAATTATTGCGTCAAATCCTCTTACCGGAGACACAGAAACTTTTGCGCCGTCTTATCTTGCCTGTAAACTTGCAGGTCTTGAATCAAGCCTTTCACCTAGTGAACCTCTGACAAATAAAGATGTGTCTGTAAGTGGATTTACTTCAATCCGTAAAAAATCAAGCATTGAAAAACTTATTTCAAACGGTATTCTTTGCGTAAATATTACACAGGATAACCGTTATGCAGTAATCCGTTCTCTTACAACATATCAGTCTGATGACCTTATGCTTTGCGAGCGTTCAATGGTACGTGAAGACCTTTATATGAACCGTGATTTAAGAAACCGTTTTGCAGCAGGAATTGGACACGTAAACGATGTTTCAACAGATGCAATTGTTACAACATTGAAAAATGCCGCTAAAGAATGGCGCTTAAACAATTACATCGTACAGAATGGTGTTGATGACGTATGGGATATTTCAGTAAACATTGACGGCGATAAGGTTTATTTGACATTCAGCCGCTATCTTGCAGCGCCTAGAAACTTTGTATTTATTACTTCAAATAATTACACATATTCAACAACAACAGTTGCTGTCTGATAAAGGGGGAATTTGAAAATGAAATACAATATTGCAGAAAATTTACTTGTAAAAGGTACTAGTTGCTGGGTACGTGCCGGAGAAAGTGCATCATCGGCTAAGAAAGTCGGTTTTGTTGATTCTTTTAGTGCGACAAAAAATATTCAGTTACAGGAAGCCGCTGTTTGTGGTGCAATCGTTCCGGCATCTATTGATGCACAGGGAATCCGAGTATCTTTGCAGATGACTGGATTCCTGGCAACAAAAGAAGTTTACAGTGGTACAACTTCTTATAACGGTAAAGGCGATATTTCCATTGCGAGCTTTAATCCAAAATCTGAAGAATTTATTACTAATCAGGTTGTTACAAAGTTTGAATATATGGATTTTTATGACGAAAAAACATCAAAAATTATTGCAAGTTTTGACTGGGCAATTCCAGAATCATTTTCTTTGCAATTTAATGGCGGTGCTTATTCAAAAGCTAATGTTTCAATGCGTGCTATTGATATGTCGGGTGGAAAAGATTATGACACTTCGGCAGATAAATCAAACATTTAACATTTGATTAAAACAAAATGACGGCAGGTATTAACTTGCCGTCAACATTTTTTTTGGAGTAAAAAATATGAAAGTTGTTGATAAAGTAGAAACTAAAGAAGATTTGTTATCAGAAACACAGGAAAATGATTTATTTTACCAGCTTGTGCGTGGTAAAGATATTACAGAAACAATTGAAACTAAAAGAGGAAGTTTTATTGTAAAATTTCCAAAAGAAAAAGACATAATAAAAATTGGCAGACTTTGCGCTTTAAGACGTGGAGGAATTGCAGCGACTAATTACGATGCTGCAACAGACCAGAATATTTATGTTACAAGTTTTCTTGATATTGTAGTTTTAAGTGGTCCAGCCTGGTATGAAAATGCAAAAAACGAAAATAAAAATTTTGGTTGGGAGGAAATGCCGGATATAGACTTTGTAAACGATGTTTATATGAAGGCTTATACCTTTCGCAATAAAGTGCAGGAACAGTTTAGAAACGAAAATAGAGCCGGGGATAACAAAGAAACTGGAAACAAGAACGTTTCTAAAACTGTTCAGGACGGCTTATTTGAAGGAATCAATTCCAGAAACAAGCGATGATGAATTTTATAATTTTATGCTTTATGACTTTGTAATGAATTATAGTCTTGAAAATATGCGTCAAGGTTATGGTGATATTTTGGAAAAAAGAAACAATAAAATTGACAATGAATTATTACGAAAACTTGGCTACAGTGAAGAAGATATAGCAAAAAATACGGTGGAATAAAGAAAAATGGCAGCACGAATTGAACTTGAAATAGGTGCAAATGTTGCGCCGGGGACATCTGAGGTAAAAAAACTTACAAGTTATGTAGATGAACTTAATAATGAACTGGATAAAGTCTCAAAAGCCAGGGATTGGGAATCGTTTGACCGGCTAAATACCTATATTGGAAATGTTCAGTCAAGAATTAGTGATATTCAAAAAGCACAACAGATACAAGTTCAAACACAAAATCAAGACGATAAAAGATTACAGGTAGAAAAGAAAAACGGATTTAATCAAATTGTAAACGTTGGCAAAGGTGTTGGAACTATTGTAAGTTCGGCAGGCAGTGGAAATATTGCAGGTGCAATAGAAAATACAGCAAATACGACATCTTTACTTGGAGCGGCGGGAAAAGCAATTCTTTCAAATCCGGCTTTAGGAATTATTGCGGCTGGAATAGGAACGGCTTGGGCAGGAAATAAAGCTAGTCAAGTATGGGAACAAGATGCACAAAATGTTATTCAGAGTGGAACAATTTTAAATAATGAAAAATTCAATCAGTCTGTAAAGGAACGTACAGAAACACAAAGAGAATATTTTGACAGAGCATCGGAAGCAAGGCGCGGAACAAATACAAAAACAGCTGATTTCTTAAATATAGAAAATCAACTTGCAAAAAGTTCAAATTACGAAAATGTTGACGTAACTGAACAGGATGCAAAGGCTGTAAATTACGCCTCTTTTAATACTGGGGCTAATAAAGACCAGCTTGTCCAGCTTGCAGGATTACAAAATCTTTACGGATATAAGGGCGCACAAGCTATTCAAAATGCCTATCGTGGATTAAAAGAATCCAATATGACGGATGCACGTTTTGACGAATTTCTTAATGGAATCCAGCGTGTAATGGAAGAAGGAATAGAAAAAGGATTTGTAGGAAGTGCAGATACAGTAGCACGAAACCTTGCAATGATTAGCACATTAAGCGGAAACAGTGCATTTTGGACTGGAGAAAATGGAGCGAGGGCAGTTGAAAAAGTAAATTCAGGCTTTGCAGGTGCTGTAGATTTAGGCAGCACAACTGACATGATGATGTATGCAGCCGCAAAATCTCTTAGTGAAGAAACATTAAAAAATGTACTTGGTAAAGATTATGTTGAGGGAAACAAAGAGTTAAATGCCCGGCTTGTAATGGAACAGGGATTAAGCGGAAATGCAGGAATGGACATGCTCAAAAATTATGCTCAACTCTTGAACGCAAACAGTCCAAATGAAGAATTTAAGATTGCCAATATTCGACAGTCTTTTGGATTGAATGTAACCCAGGCAAGGCAAATGATGTCAATCCTGGATAAACTTGCAAATCCACAGTCAACAGATAAGTTACCAACAAAAGACGATATTATAAATATTATCGACAGTTCAAAAAATAAAACGGCAGAAAGTAATTATTATGATAACGTGCAGAGTATTCACGATACAATGGCAAAAATCGGACAGGGATTTTTTGATGTAAAATCAACGATTGTTGACGGAATTGCAAAAGACACGAACGGAATCTATAAGTTTTTAACAGAGCCAAAAGAAGAAGTAACGGAAGCAAAAAATATCGTAAATGGTATAGCAACTTCAAAAGAAGCGGCTGACGATATAAACAATAAAATACAAGAACATTCAAAGGAAATTAGAATTGATAACTCATCTTTAGATATTGGAGTAAAAAACAGGGCAAATTCAACTTTGGTAAGTAATGCAGCAGAAGAAACAGGACACAACACGGAAGCAGTAAAAGCTATTATTACTGGTGAAAACGGTCTGTCTCTTATGAGCGGTGTTATAAATGCAAATACCAATTTACTTGGCAAATTTAATCAGCCAGATTACGGAGATGATGAAGTTGACGATTCTGCAATGGGGACAATGTACCCATATTTAAAATTAAAAAATCCAGATATGCCAATTAGTGATAGTGATATTCAAAACTTTTTTATAAGGAATGGAGACGATAAAAGATTAAATGAAGCATATAAGCAAATTGAAAATGCAACAACGGACGAAATGCGACAATCTGCAATTTCAAATTTTAATAGTCTATGGCAGGAAAAACTAGAAAAATATTTTGGTCGCTTACCGCAGACAATACAAAATAATCAGGAAGAAATGACAGAAAAAAAAGGAGAAATGCTTTCTCAATATGCAACACAGGGCGGAGGTTTAAGAAAAAATATTTTTTCAAAAAGAAAAATTGATAATGTTTTGTCGGCAGAAGAAAGAGAGGCTTTCAGTAAAGCAACAGAAAATGATAAACAGTTAAAACGAGCATATGATACAGGCGATTTAGAAGCATATTTTTCAAGACTTACTCAGATTTTAAAAAGTCTATTCGGTTCTATAAACGTTGAAAATGCACATTAAATATGCTAATATCTAGCAAGGTGTTCAAATCCATGAAGCCGGTTATTTCTTTTGAAGTAGCCGGCTTTTTTGTTTTTATGGTGGTTTTTATGGGATTTTTTGATGAGGCAAAAACGACATATCAGAACAGTAAAAAACAATATTCTCTTATAAACCAGGTAACAAGTCCTTGCATTGAAATATTACGATATGATACGTCTACAAAGTCATTAAAATCTAAAGTTTTGCTTTCTCAATCAACAATTTCAAAAAGAACAATAAACATAGATACTCTGCAATCTTACAGTTTTTCACGTGGAATTGATAATTTAGACGGTTCGTTTACGTTACGGTTAAAAGACAAGTTTGTAAATGGAAACAATGTTTTTGACACTATAGAAAATTTTGACATTGTAAAGATAAAAGAAAATGTAAATAGAAGTCCTTATTCAGTTGATTTTGTAGGTGTTGTTCATAGCGTAAAAATATCGTCATCAATAGGTTCAGACGGTAAAGTACGAAAAGAGATTTCAATAAGCGGAAAATCTGCAATAAGTCTTTTTTCCGATTGTTTTATAAATCTTGGACGTGTTGGAACAACTTTATATAACATTGATGCTGCAAATATAAAAATAAAAGATACGTTTACAGAAACATCAAAAAAAGACGGAAAACTCTGTTTTAAGGCTAAAACTTTAAGAAAAATAGTTGAAGATTCCTGGGCAGGTTTTGAAGAGTATTTAAGCGGATATTATAAAGCTGTTTCAAGTACAACTTTAATGGGAATTATAAAAAGTCTTGGAATGACAGATTTTAGCAATGTAGAAAACATTGAACATCAAATTCCTATTTCTACAGATTTATTTGGTGAAGAATCCGTTTCTTTTATGAGCATGCTTAGAAAAATAATTCCGGAAGGTGCATATCAATTTTATTCAAAAGACGATACAAGCCTTACGATAAAAGAAAATCCATATTGTGCAGAAAAATGGAAAACTTTAACTAATAAAACTGTAAATCTTAATTTTCTTACCAACTACGATTTTGAAAAAACTGACAGAGAAGTTTATACCGTATTTTTAACTCAAGTTGAGGGAAGTGCGATTGATAGTGAGTTTGTAGCAAAATTGAGTGCAAACGAAAGCGGACTTATTCAATCAATGACAAGTAAAACTGAAAAAATTGCAAAATACGGATATAAACCGCTTACCGTGTCTTTTTTAGGATACGTGCAGAATAAAGCAGTAGATTCAAGCGATGACAAGCAGATATTTGAAACATTTAATAAAAAATTAAAAGAATGGTATGAACATATTGATGAATTGCTTGCCGGAAAAGTAAAAATTGTAAACGCATATGAAAAACAAGATGACATTCCAAAAATTGGAGAAAAACTTATTTTTATGCTTTACAACAATAAAATTCAAAAGACAGAGTTTTATATAAAAAGTGAAACTCATTCCTGGAGTTATGGCTCGTCTCCGGTTATTGAATATCTTGTAGAGCGTGGAGCAGTTTATTCTAACACAGGAAGTTTTCAGGAAATGTCAAAAGGATTTTCAACTTCTTTGGAAATTGCTTTAGGCAATAAAAAAAACGATTCGGAGGTTTAATAATGAATCTTATTTTTAATAATCATAGTAATTACGAAAAGAAAAGAGAAGTTATACCTACTGAATATGGTAAAAACAAGTGTGGTTGCTGGGCTTATGTTACGGCTGTTCACAGCGACAGTCTTACTGTTGATGTAGAAAATTATAATGGATTCAAGTTTTATTATGTGCCGGTTGCCTCTATGGAATGGGTAAATAAAGACGGTGGTCGTGGTGAACGTAATTTACCGCCAGTCGGTTCAAGAGTTTTTATATTGATGCCGACAGGAACTGTTCAAGGTGGTTTTGTTCTTTGTTCCGGATTTTCTTTTAATTCTGTAAAGGAAAAAGAAGATTTTAAAGCTATTAACGATGATGATATTGAAAAGTTCAATAATTCAAAAAAGAGAATAAGCAATTCCGGGTGGACTTTGGAAGAAAACCTTGAAAATGGAAATGTTATTTTAAGTAACAAAGAACAGTCTATAGCTTTACAGATTATAAATGCAGATGACAGTGAAAATGACACAAAAAAACAAGTTTTATTAAATGCTTTTGATACTTCTGTTTTAATAGATGCAGAAAATGGAATAAGTATTACAGACAAAAACAGTAATAGCATAAAGTTTGATTCTGACGGTGTGTCGATAACAGACAAAAACAGTAATAGCATAAATACAACAAGTTCAGGAATTGAAATAAAAGATAAGAACAACAACAAAATAGTGTCTAGTTCAACTTCCGTAACCATAAATGAGGCTCTTGAGGTATTGCAATGAGTGGTATTTTTGTTGCGGTAAAAGGTTGCACTATAAGCGCATTGCCTCCAATTTCGGGGGGAGTTTTTACAATTCAGACACCGGAAAGTAAAAAAGTAAAAGCTGGTGGAAACGGTATTTATTCTGGGGGTATGACAGTGCTTGTTTCGGGAACAACTTTTGGAAGTTATGCGCAAAGTGCACCGGTAACAATAAATATTCAACCGTCAATGATAAAAAAGCTGAAAGTTGACGGAAATATTGCACTTGGTCTTGGGGACGAAGGAACTACTATTGACCCGGCAAAATATGTACAGGGAACAACAGCTACAACATCACCAATAACGATAAAAATAACAGATGCCGGGCAGCAAAAAGTAATGGGGGCTTAAAAATGGGAAGTATAAATTCTTGGTTTTGGAAACACGCATATCTTTTACAATTTACAGACAAAAACAACAGATTAAAAGATGCTTTTGCTTTTTCTATGCCTCCAGAAAGTGAAAGTATACAGACAACGCAAAGAGTTAGCTACACAAAAACATTTGGCGGTGTTGTTGTTGACGATTACGGAAATGATGTTACAAAAATCAGTTTATCAGGAACGACAGGCAATAAAGAGTTAAAAGTTATTTATCGGGGAATGCTTGGAAAGAAAAATTTAACAGGCGAACAGGAAATTTTATATCTTAATGACCTTATAAAAAAATATGGTAAATATTCCAATTTGAATGATAAGAAAATATGGCTTTATGATTTATCAAAAACAGCCGGAAAGTCGCTTGTAAGTTCAACTAAAAATTACTGGCGGGTTTTTATAGATTCATTCAAATATTCAAGAGATAAATCAATGCCGTTAAGTTACAAATATCAGCTTGAGCTTACGGCAATTGATGAAGAAAAGAAAAACAGTATTTCGGATAAATTTTCAAAAATCAAAAGTTTTATTGAAAATATGGAAGAATTGACAGAAAACGCAATTGCACTTGCAAACGCAATTCAAAATTCTGTAGGTTCTGTTATTGCAGAAATAGAAAATTATAAATCTGTTTTAACACAGACTATTGGAACTTTTAAGGAATGTTACGCTTCTTATTCTAATCTTGTTCAAGGAATTATTGAAAATACTGGTGGAATAATCGATGAAGTTACAAATCTTGGCGATTATGTAATAAATGACACTGTAAGAGAAATTCAGGATTCTACAATAAATCTTTATGTTGCAGCGAAAGATGTTTGTGAGGCTTGCAAAAATCTTTCAGATTCTGCAAAAGAAGGAATAAGCAATGAAACCTATGAAGGGCAATGGGAACAATTACTAAACGAATACGATATAGACAGTAAAGATACATTATCAGACCTTGTTTTTAAAATTGCAGAGAAAATAAAAGATACAGGATTTTTTATAAATGCAAATACAAAAGAACAGATTGAAGTCTCTTCAAAAGACGGAGTTACTTATTACGGTACGGCTGAGCATACAGTTGAGCAGAATGAAACTTTTGAAAGTATAAGCATTAAATATTATAAAACGGCTGACTATGCAGACCTTTTACAGAGTTTGAATGGTATAACAGAAACAGAAACTTCGATTGTGTCTTGTGGAGATATTGATTCTGGAAAAATAGAAGTTGGAACAGTGATTAAAATACCTATTTTAAAAGAATCTGATTTGCAAGTCTTTGAGGGAATAATCAAATCTCAAGACGACACAGATATTCTTGGAAAAGATATTGAATTAACAGATAGCGGAGATTTTGCAACAGAAAATGGAGATTTAACGATTACTCACAGTACAGACACTGTAAATCAGGCAATTGTTTCAAGACTTGCAACAGAAGCAGGAACGAAAATCCGTGATACAGCTTACGGAATAAAGGCAGAAATCGGAGATTCTCAGACAATAAATGCTTATCTTACGGCATCTATTGAAAACACAATCCTAGAAGATGAAAGAATTGAATCGGTTGATTCAATTGAATATTCAGGAACTGGCGATAACCTTGCATACGAGGTTACTTATACTACAAAAAACGATAAACAAAATATGATAAGCGGAGTTATTTAGAATTATGGAAACAAAAACTTATGATGAACTTTATGAACAGATGCAGGCACAGATTGTTTCAAGTACCGATAAAGTATCAGACTTTACGCAAGGTTCAATTATGCGCAGTTTTATTGAAAGTGTTGCAAGAGTTGCAAGCAGAATCTATACAGATACGAAAATCGGTTATGACAACAATTTAAAGGCGATTCCTTACGCAATTTTTAATTTTTCTAAAAAAAGCGGAACAAAGGCAAGCGGTGAAGTTGTTTTTTCAAGTTCTGTAACATCAGATGACGTTACAATAATTCCTGTTGGAACAGAAGTTACATCCGGAACTTACACATATAAAACTACTGTAATTGGAAGAATTGAAGCTGGTGAACTATCGTCTAACAGTGTTTCAATTGTTGCGGAAGATGTCGGAGTAAAATACAACGCTGTACCGGCATCAATTACGACAATAAAAACTGTATTACCTAATAATGTTGTTTCAGTAACAAATGAAGCAAAAATAGAAGGCGGAACTGATGAAGAAACTGACAGTGAACTTATTTCAAGGTTCAGAACATATATTAACGGCTTGCAGGGGTCTAATTCTTATGGCGTAAAATCGGCAGTCCTGGCACTTGACGGGGTAAGAAGCTGTTCTATTGAAGAACATACACCGCCAAAAGAAGATATTTATAATTTTACAGTCTGGATTGATGATGGAACAGGTGGAATGAGTGATGATTTAAAGGAAAGTGTAGAAGATGTAATAAATGGAGACGGAACGGAAGCAAATCCTGGAAAAAGACCAGCAGGAACTTCTTTTGATGTTTTACCGGCAGAAACTGTAAACATAATCTTAAAAATTACAGGAACTGTCAGCCATGTTGAAGCCGGAGTTGCAAAAAGTGCAATCAGTTCTACTCTTGAAAAGTACATAAACAGCCTTACTATCGGACAGGCTGTCTTAGTTGCTAATCTTGTAGTTGCTCTAAAGAGATTGTCTTACATTAAATCCTTAACAATCGAAACTCAGGCAAATGACGGAAAAGGCGGAGACTACAATTTAACAGTTCAACAGATAGCAAGATTTTCTAGTGCAGAAATTGATATTACAAGCATTTAAGAGGGGAAAAACAGAAAATGACTATAG
>CAVJCY010000059.1:0-16571 GCA_963648145.1 bacterium
AAAATTTAAAAGGAAGTATATATATAGGGGAAAATTACCTCTAGGGTCGACAGAATGTACATTATATAAAGTTGTACCCAGTTTTTCGTAAATTCCCGAGGGATGGATTTTCAGCGAAGTTCATTAACATATTAGAACCATCTATTAAAATTGCAATTTTAAGAGGTTCCTATTACAACTATTTTCTTACGTGAATTGTATTTTCAGATTCCAGTTGTTTTAAAATTTTATAAAGTTCAGGGAATTGCTTTTCTATCAGGAGAGGTTTTCCGTCTGTACCCAAAAAACAATGACTGCTGGTTCCTGTGCTGACAAGTTCATCGTCAACTTTCATTTCGTAACAGAGAAAAAGTTTTACTGCGGTAAGTTTTTCAACTCCTGTGTAAAGTACAATTGTCTGCGGAAATGTTGTGCTTTTTTTGTAATTGCACGTAACAGAAAGTGTTGGCGAAATTATTCCAGCTGCCTCAATTTTATCATATCCCCAGCCAATCTGAGCCAGAAAATCTACGCGAGCCTCTTCCATGTATCTGATATAATTTGAATGATGCGTCACAGACATTTTATCTGTTTCATAATAATTAATTTTATGAGAATAAGGTTTTATTCCCTGCATGTTTTCCCCTCTCAAAAATCAGACTGATTACTGTTATGGGTATCTTCTAAAAAATCATTTTCAATGCTTTTATTTAGAGACACATACGAGTTTTAATTCGTTAAAATACAACGAATAAAAACATCGCGTTTTCAAAGATACCTCTAAAAATTGCAATTTTTAGAGGTTCCCCTTATCAGAAATAGCTTCTGCGTTTTCTGCTTCCAGAGAATCCGTAATTTTTGAATTAACAGTATCCAGAGTCTGAGTATCTGTATTTTCTGTTTGATTTAGACTTGCACTCGATTTTTCGGGTATTTTTTTGATGCCAAAAGCCTTTTTCATCAAAAGTGGAACAGTCATGGAAGAAACAATAATCAACATAATTACTGCTGTAAAATACTGATTTTCTATAAGACCGTTTGATAATCCTTTTGTTGCAACAATCAAAGCAACTTCACCACGAACCATCATTCCAATTCCGATTTGTGTTGATTCGCGCCAGGTATATCCCATTATTTTTGAAATTCCGCCACAACCGACGATTTTTGAAATACAGCCTACAATTACAAATGCAATTGAAAACCACAAAAGTGACATATTCATTCCTGACAAATCCGTTTTTAATCCTATTCCGGCAAAGAAAATTGGACTGAAAATCATATAAGAATTAATGTCAATTTTTGATTCAAGGTAAGAAGCATCGTGAAGATTGCAAAATACAATTCCTGCGATATAAGCACCCGTAATGTCCGCAATTCCAAAGAATTTTTCGGCTGCATAAGCAAATATCAGGGCAATTCCCAATGCATAAATTGGAATTCTGTGTGTGCGCGGATGTCGTTTGTCGTACCATTTAAAAAGCTTAAAGAGAAGATAACCGACAACTACGGCAAAAACAAAAAACAGAATGGTTTTTACAAAAACAATCAGGATTTCTTTTGCCCCGCCATTTCCGTTCGCAAACCCAAGAACTACAGTCAAAACAATCATTCCAATTACATCATCAATGATTGCCGCATTAACGATTGCCTGCCCTACTTCAGTTTTTAGTTTTCCTAACTCTTTTAACACTGCAACAGAAATACTTACAGAAGTTGCCGTTAAAATTGTACCGATGTAAACACATTTCATAATGTGAGTTTTCATATCCGGTGAAGAATCACTCTGTAAAAAAATCAAGCCAAGAACTGTACCTAAAACTAATGGAACAAAAACACCGCTACAAGCAATAGCAACCGCTTTTCCGCCTGATTTTGCCATGGATTTTAAATTTGTTCCTACTCCGGCCGAAAACATAATCAAAATTACGCCGATTTCTGAAAGGTATGAAATAAAATGATTTGTTTTATCGTAAAGCTCATTTGGCTCTGTGCCACCGTAATTGCGGAACCACGGAATAAATCTAAGCAAAAGACCTGCAACTATCATTCCTGCAACTTCAGGAATTCCAATTTTTCTTGATAAAACTCCAAAATATTTGGCAACGATAAGAATAATACCAATAGACAGCAAAATGTGAAGAATAATCTCTGTATCTTCAACGACATTCATAAATTCAGCCCCTATAATTGATAACAGAAGATTATAATGTTTTTTTAATATTAGACAATATAGAAGAAAGCGTTTAAAATTAGGCTCATCAAGGAGATTTTTATGAGAAAATTGATTTCTATTCTTTTTATGACTGGGATTATTATGGGTAATTCTGTAGTTTTTGCAAAGGATGAGGTACCCGTTCCTCTCGTTTCTGTTCAGTCCTTGAATCAACTGCCTGTAGAAAGTCTAAAGAAACTTGTTATTAATCTGCCTTCGGACAATTTAACGCTTCATCAGTCGGAAGATACGGAATCCGTGAATGTTGTGATTACAGTAGAATCAAATTATGCGGAAGGTTGCCCTCAATATCTGCCTTCCAAAGATGGAAAAACCCTGACAATTGAACAAAAATCGAACGTAAAAAAAATGAATGGCCGAATCAGTTCCGTTGATATTTCGGTTCCTGCTGGTTTTTCTTTCCAGGAGATTTCAATTACGGGCGGAAAAAATGAAGTTTCAATCAGTGATATTATTGCGCAAAGTCTTACAATAAAAGGAGTTACGGGACAAATTAATTTAAAAGATTTAAATGCCGCTACCCTTTCTATTGACGCTTCGCTTGGAAAATTTACCGCAGAAAGAATTTTATCTTCAAAGAAATTTGACCTGAAATATTCAAATGCAGATTTAAATTTGAGTGCCATTAATGCTACTGATTTGATTTTAGATTTAAGTCTTGGAAATAACACAAATCTTTATCTTAATAATATTCTCGCGAGCGGTAATATTTCTGTTACTGCAAGAAAAAATGGACGTGTTCAGTGCACAAATATTTCGGCTTCCACTGCAAGTTTTGAAAACGAAAAAGGCGGAACAATGGAAATTGCCTTTAAGCAGATTCCAGCTTCCGGTTTGCAGTTAAAAACTTCCGGAAATATGAATGTAACTTTCCCCGAAAAATCAATTTTGTGGACAAGTGGTTCTGTGGATAAAAAAGCTCACTTTAAATCTGAATTTACGGAAGATTCAATTGGTCCAAATCTGAATTTTGAAGTTAAAGGCGACGGAAATCTAATCCTGACGGTCGCAAAATAATTATTTGACGAGTATTGCACCAGATTTTTTGTTGTGATATTTTATTTGACGTACCGGGGTGCCGATTTTTGATTTAAAAATCCGGCTGAGATTATACCCGCAGAACCTTGCACGAGGTTCCAACCTGATCCGGATAATGCCGGCGGAGGAAGATATGTTCAAATCATCTTCTATTTTAAAAATCATTACATTTTCTATTGTTGGTTTGACAGTTTTTAGTAGCTGTTCAAAAAAGACTTCAGATGCACGTTCCAAAGAAGTTGTCATTTACACTTATGACAGTTTTGTAAACGAATGGGGGCCTGGCGCAGAAATTCAGGAAAAATTCCAGAAAAAAACAGGTTATAATGTTACCTGGGTTGATTGCGGAGACGGAGTTCAGGTTTTGAGCCGTGCCATCCTTGAAAAAAACAATGTTCAAGCGGATATTATTCTTGGACTTGATAACAATATTGCAAAAAAAGCCTATGAAGCAGATATTTTGACTTCTTACAAACCCGCCGATGCCGAAAAATTTATTGATAAAGACGTTATTGCTCAACTTGGCGATAAATGGCTACTCACTCCTTATGATTACAGTCATTTTGCGATGATTTATGATACTCAATCAAACGTTCCGTGCCCAAAAAGTCTTGAAGATTTAACAGATTCGGTTTATCAAAAGAAAATAATCCTGATGGATCCTCGAACTTCTACTCCGGGGCTGGGATTTGTTGCCTGGACAGTTGCAGTTTACGGTGACAAAGTTCTTGATTACTGGAAAGCATTAAAACCAAATATTTTGACAATGGCACCTGGCTGGAGTTCCGGTTACGGACTTTTTAAAAAAGGTGAAGCACCATTAGTAATCAGTTATACGACAAGTCCTGCAAGTCACGTGGAATATGACAATACAAATCGCTATATTGCTGCAATTTTTGAGCAGGGGCATACAATTCAGGTTGAAGGCGCCGGAATTTTAAAAAACGCTCCGAATAAAAAAGGTGCACAGGCTTTTATGGATTTTCTTATTTCGGATGAAGCGCAAGGAGTTTTACCATTAACTCAATGGATGAATCCTGCGAACAAAACTGTAAAGTTGCCGGAAAGTTATAAAGTTGCCGCGCCAATTCCTGCAAAAACACTTTCTGCAGAACCTGATGTTACGGATAAAGCCGTAGAAGAAATAATGAAAATTCTTGAATAAGGCTCAAAGATACCTCTAAAAATTGCAATTTTTAGAGGTTCCTATAAATATGATTCATATTTTTAAGGTTGCCGGTTTTACATTTTTACAGGCAGCCGTTTCAACTTTAATGGCACTCGCAATTGGACTTTCTGCCGCATTTTTTTGTGGCAGAAAAAAGTTTCGTTTTCAAAAAATTTTAATGTCACTTTCAGTTGTACCCTTTTGCGTGCCTTCGCTCATAATTGCATTAGGATATGTGAGTTTTCTTGGAATAAACGGCGCGCTAAATCAATTTTTAGCCTTTGCTTTTGGATTTTCTGAACCGCCCGTAAAAATTCTTTATTCTTTTGTGGGACTCATAATTGTGCAAGGTTTTTACAATTTTCCGCTTATAATGAAAAATGTCGCGTCTGCGTGGGAACAATTGCCGTCAGAACCTGCAGAATCAGCAAAACTTTTAGGTGCGGGGAAATTCAGAATTTTCAGAACAGTGACAATTTTTCAGCTTTTACCGTCAATTTCTTCGGCTAGCCTTTTAGTTTTTATTTATTGTTTTTTAAGTTTTATTCTAGTTTTACTTTTTGGCGGAATCGGGAATTCTACGCTGGAAGTTGAAATTTACAAAGCGGCGCGGGCAAGTTTGAATTTCAAAGAAGCGGGAAATCTTGCTATTACAGAAACGGTGATTTTGTGCGTTATCACCGCAATTTATTGCATTATTGGACAAAAATCATCAGAAAAAAACAAAGGATTAAAGTCAAAATTAAATGAAAAAACACCCCTATCCGGCTTTTGTGAAATTTCAATTTTTATAATTCTCATTCTGATTATTTTGATTTTCTTTATTGCTCCGTTGTTGGGCATTGCCGTGAACGCTTTTACTTCCAGTCGGAGCGGAAGTTCCGGTTTTACAGTTGAAACTTTTAGAAAAGTCATAAAAATGAGGAGTTTTTTACCTTCTGTAAAAACTACAATTTTAACGGCAACCGGGACAGGATTTTTTTGTACAATCATAGGATTTTTGTACGCCACCTTTCTTAGATTTACAGAAAATAAACTTTTAAAAACAGAAAAAATCATTTTAAAAACTCTGCCGATGATTCCAATGTGCATTTCCAGCGTTGTTGCTGGAATGATTGTCATGATGATTGTTCATAGAGGAAACGGATTTTGCCTGATAATTGCCCAGGTTGTGCTTTCGTGGCCGCTCGCGTTTAAAATTATCAGTCCGAATATGGAAAAAATTACCGCGGAAACTCTTGATTCTGCAAAACTGCTTTCCAAAAACAAAATTGACATTATTTTTAGGATTATTATTCCGCAAAATAAAAAAAGTCTTGTGAGTGCGTTCGGATTTTGCTTTGCCGTGAGTGCCGGCGACACTACTCTGCCCTTAGTTCTTGCAATCCCGAATTTTAATACCCTGTCTCTGTTTACTTACAGACTCGCTTCTTCTTACAGATTTAACGAAGCCTGCGCGGCCGGTTTGATTTTAGCAATTTTGTGTGCTTTAATTTTTGGATTCAGCACAGAATTTCGAAAGGAAAGAATATGAAGTATTTTATAGCAGAAAATTTAAAACAGAATTTTGATTCCATTGATATTGATGTTTCTTTTGAATGTGAAGAAAAAACTATGACCTGCATTGTTGGCCCAAGCGGAAGCGGAAAATCCACGGTTTTGCGCCTTATTTCCGGGTTAAATAAACCTTGTACGGAGCAAAAACTGATTCTTGAGGGCAAAAATATAAATTCTCTTTCACCAGAAAAACGTGGAATTGGAATGGTTTTTCAAAGTCACAGCCTTTTTAATCATTTACGAGTTGAAGATAACATTGCTTACGGTCTTATTTCCAAAGGAATGAAGAAAAAAGAAGCTAGAAAATTTGCAGTAGAATTTTTAAAATCTTTTGAACTGGAAGGTTTTGAAAAAAGGTGGCCGGAAACTTTGTCCGGTGGCGAAGCTCAAAGAGTTGCACTTGCAAGAACGTTGATTATAAAACCAAAACTTGTACTTTTTGACGAACCGTTTTCAGCCCTTGATGCTCCATTGCGCAAAAAACTTGCCGGGCTTATCAAAAAATTGCAAAAAGACTTTGGATTTACCGGAATTATGGTAACACATGACATAAACGAAGCAAAAACCGTCAGTGACAGAATAATTTTGATGAAAAACGGAAGAATTTTATGGAACGGTAAAACTGATGATTTTGATGAAACTTTACTTGAAAATTAAGGTTTTGAACTTTTTGCGTAAAGGATTGGAGCAACTGCGAAGTTTTTTTCAAAAAACGAAGCAGAAACCCGCAATGGCACCATTTGTGCCATGAGGATTTTGAAGCGATAGCGGAATTGCGGAAAGCCTGACCGACGGGCAATTTTTCTGAAAAATTAAAATTTCTTGGAACGGGGTCCGCCTGCAAAATGCTAGGAATTGCCCGGCGGATACGCCCTTAAAAAAAATCAACGGATTTTTGAAAGAATGACCAGCAAAGTACCGCTTTTTACGCTGATTTTTACGAACTTTTTGTCGCTCCAGTCGTTGCTTTGACCAAGTGGAAAGTCATTTTTTAAAGTGATGTCTTGGACGCTGTATTTTGCGCCTTGAATTGTGACTCCTGTGCAGATATCGGAAGAAAAAACTGACAGACTGTAGCCGATTTTCTTTGGAATTTCTAGTTCTGAATTGGAAAAAGCGTAAATAATTTCGTCGTGACCGTAAATTTCTACTTTTGAGTTGTGACGTGCCGCAAAAATTGCCGTTTGAAGATTTGAAATTGTGTGGTCAAGACGATTTCCAAGTGCACAGACAATAGAAATCTGCTTAAAACCTTTTTGAATTGCTGACTTTACCGCAAGCATAGTGTCTGTATCGTCCTTTTCTTTTGGAAAAGTTTGAATTTCTTTGACGTGAGATTTTGTATTAACCAAAAGGTTTGGGTTTTTAACTGAATCAAAATCACCAAGAATAAGATTAAAATTCAGGTTCCGTTCAAGTCCGTATTCAAAACCTTTGTCGCAGCCAATTATAAAATCAAAATCATCAAAAAAAGAGTCAGAGAATTGTTCAAGACAATTTTCGCCACCGGAAACAATCAGACATTTTTTCATATTTTACCAGGTGATTTTTGAACCTAAACAAAATTGCAAATCATAAACCATATTTTTTGCAACATTTCCTTTATTCCAGACAAAAATATTATCTGCCGAGGCATAAAAACTGAGCCATTCGTAAGGCTCATATCCGCTTTCAAAAGATGCACGGAGTAAATGCTGAATACTGTTTTGCTCTGTAACGGTGCCGGTTTTGTCCACGGTTGAGGGGGAAAGATTTTGTTTTCCGGTGATTCGGTCTTCATTAAGGTAATTTATGGTCATAATTCCGTGTGCCATGTAAAAAAGTTCTGCATTGCAGTACCAGTTATTTTTATCCTGATATTTTGCCTTTAGCGTGCCTGTGATGCAGTCGCCACCGTATTTATAGCCAAGACACTGATTCAAGTAGTGAATTTCATAACCGTTTTTGCTATTGAAATATCTTATATCACCGTAAAAACTGACGCCGTACTGCCTTGTTTCGGAATTATACTTTTCTCGTAAATATAAATATGGGTCTGTGTAAACTCCTTCCGCAGCAAATGTTAAAAAACCGTTAAAAACCGGGTGAATTCCTTTTACACCAAGTAAAAATCCCATTTTATTCGGACGCCACCACGAGGAAGAAGAATTTGTGTCTCCGGGAACAACAAGGTCATCAATGGCAATCTGACCGTAAATATTCAGCCATTTTGTAATTGCAAAATCAACATCAATGTTCATTATGGAATTGGCATTACCACGAATATAATAATTGTGAAAAATTCCTGCAGGATTGAACACGGAAACATCAAGACTGCCGTCCGCAGTCTGATACATAATGCTTTCCGAAAGGATTACGTCCAGGCGGTCGCTGAAAAAACGACCTTCTAAACGGTGATTTAAGTACATTTTTAATCCGCTAATAACATCATTTTGATTGAGTTTTTCTTCCTTATCTGATTCTGGAAAATAGTGAGGATAAAAAATTGCTAGTGCAGAAAATTTAAATTTATTAAAAAAAGAAGTAAATCTTATGTGATTATCGTAAATTTGATTTCCGCCAAGAGTAAGATTTCCGCTTTCGCCGTTTCCAAAC
Source organism: bacterium (assembly GCA_963648145.1). Taxonomy (GTDB): domain Bacteria; phylum Spirochaetota; class Spirochaetia; order Treponematales; family Treponemataceae; genus Treponema_D. The sequence goes on from CAVJCY010000059.1 coordinate 8,571, forward strand.
CGGATTTTGTCACGTCCAAACGAAAAACTCCAGTGCTTTCCACCAAAAGCCATAATTGCACGCGTTGGAAAATTAATGCTGATTAAGGACAGGTTTTCTGGCGTAATTCCCGGAAAATTTGTCATAAATTGCGGGGTACAAAAAGAATCAAAGGGAACGTACTGTAGCGGGATTTTTAAGTCAATATAAAAATATTTTGCAAACAAAAATGAAAAATCAATATCAAGAAAATCGGCGCGTTCTTCAAAGCCCTTTGACCAATCCTTTTCTGAAGTAAAATCAGTTTTGTTTGTGTGGACGTAAATTTCCGGATTTGCGGCAAGATCTAAATCAATGGCAAGGTCGTGTTCTAAAATAAATTTTGGATTTTTATAAAGACTTGAATAAACTTTATCATAAAGGGTGTTCAAATATTCCGTGTCCAACGCTTCATCGCCGTCAAGTTTTGAAAGCATCAGTTTCATTTCGCTGGTGTTCCAAGGTCCTGTAGACGACGGCAAGGCATGTCCTGTGGCAATAAAAAGATAACGGAGGATTTTTATTTCTTCACAGTCAACGCTCCATATTTTCTGGTCATTCGTGAAAGTTCTTTCCTGCGCTGTAATAAAAGAAAAATCAAAGAACAATGTAAAAAGTATAAAAAAAACTGACAGATTTTTTTTCATATCTGTCAGTTTAGTGCATTATAAATTAATATGCAAAATGTGAACTATTCAGTGTCAGAATTGCTGCCAGTATCACCACTAGACATCATCATTGTTATAAAGTCTTTGAGTGTAACTGTCTGAGAATCAATTTTAGTTTCATTAACATCATAAATCGTAAATGTCAGATTTCCATCCAGGTACTGCAAAATATCTTCTGGCTCTTGTACAGATTTTATAGAAGATTCGTCAAGATTAATTTTTGCATTGCCATTTACTACAAGAATTCCAGCTGTATTGTCTACCAAAAAACTTGCTGTAATGCCTGCATCTGCAGAAACATTTAATGTACCAGCAAGAACAGTAGTACTTTCAGAGTCAGTATCAGTATCTGTAGTAGTTGTTGTTATTGATTCAGTTCCTTTTACATCCATATTTCCAGAAATTGTTGCGGAAGCGTAAACCTGTTTTAAAACAGAATCTTTTGCAACTTTGTTTGCAGCTTTTCCAAAATCAACTTTTAAACTTGCGCTTGTATCTACGTTGCCTTTAATTCCAATTGTTTGAGTTTGATTTTCTTGATTAACATCAACGGAAGCATTTAATGAAACATCCGCATTGTAAATTTTTGCTTCAACTCCTTCATTTTCAAGAATCGAAATTTCGTCTAAATCAAAATTAACTGATTTAGAGGCTGAGGTTGTTGTTTTAAGTAAGTTCTCCATAGAATCGAAGAAGTCGTTGAGTTCAGTGATATTGGTAGAGAGATCTTCATTATTTACAACGGCATCGCCAACGCTTTCAAAAACGGTAGCAAATGCAGTTGACAAATTTTTATCTTCTTGTAAAGCAGCAATAAGTTTACTAAGAAGTGTTGATTTAAGAACTCCTGTTTCTTCTTTTTCCGGTGCTTTATACTCATCAGATTTCATATCATCAGAAACTTCTACAGAAGAAGTACTGGCTTCCGGTGCTTCTTCTACAGAAGTATCTTTGTTGCCATTACAAGCAATAAGACTGAATGCAAGAAGAGAACATGCAATAAGTGGTAAAATTTTTTTCATAAATCCTCCATAAGTTCAATTTTTTTGAACTTATACTTTTTGTTTTCCGCTCTTTTATGACGGATTTTTTTTCAGACCGCAACGCAAGTCTAAAGATTTTTGAATCTTTCGTGAATTATAACACATAAATAGTGTTTGGGTCATTTTATTTTAGAGATACGTGCGAGTTTTAATTCGTTGATATAGCACGAATTAAAACATCGTGTTTTCAAGGGAACCTCTAAAAATTGCAATTTTTAGAGGTTCCCTTTAGAGTAAAGCGGCAGGAAAAGTTAATGCAACTGCCCTTTTTGTTGTTTTTTCTGGGATTTTTTCATTTTAAGAGCGGTTTTTAAATGACGAATTGCGAGAACTGGATGATAAAAAATCATTTTTGGGCCGGAAAAACGCATAACCTGGCGGATTTTTTCACGCATTTCAGGTTTGTAGCAGTGAACAGGGCATGCAGAACAAAATGATTTTGTCTGAGTAAAGGGACAATGTTCCACGCGGTCGTGAACGTAGGACAGAAGATTTTTGCATTCTGGACAGAGAAATTCGGGATTTTTCATGGCTTTTTTTGTTTTGTGATTTTTTTGGCAGTAAAGACCAACCATCAAAGCCACTACATTTTTTTCTTTTGACTGTTTTTCTGCTTTTAGTTCTTCCTGATTTTTATTGTTTTTTGAATTCATCCTGGTTATTCCTTACGAATTTCTTCCCGACTCCATTTTGTAAATTTTGTCTGCAAATTCAAAAGTGGAATCCCGGTGACTTACGATTACTACAGTTTTCCTTTCTGATTCATTTTTTACCGCCTGCATAATCTGATGTTCATTGTAAGAATCAAGATTACTAGTCGGTTCATCAAGGAGAATAAAATCGCCGCCGTGTAAAAATGCCCTGGCAAGTCCAAGACGCTGACGTTCGCCGCCGCTAAAATTGTCGCCAAGTTCTGCAACCTTGGTTTTGTAGCCGTCCGGAAGACTTGAAATAAAATCGTGAATCTGAGCTTTTTTACAGGCTTTTTTGATTTCTTCTTCTGTCGCACCTAATTTTGCAATCCGGATATTGTTTTCGATTGTATCATGAAACAAAACTGTTTCCTGCGTCACAAAACTTTCCATCTGGCGAAGATTTTTTGTGTTGATTTTTTCAATTGGAGTGTCAGAAATTTCAATTTTGCCGGAATCCGCCTGCCAAAAATGCATAAAAAGTTTGAGCAGAGTAGATTTTCCGCTTCCAGATTTTCCCTGAATACCGATGATTTTGTTGCGCGGAAAATCAATATTCACATCAGACAAAATCTGATTTCCTTTTTGGTAAGAAAAAGTTACGTTTTTACAGTCAGCACCGCTAAAATCCGCAAGCAAAGGATATCCAGAAATTTCTTCAACAAGTGGCTTTTCATCAAGCAGTGCAAGAACTCTTTTACCGCTCGCGATTGTTCCACTTAAACTTGAACCCAAAATTGAAACCGCGATTGCCGGTCCAAAAGAACTGAACATCCCCACTGTTGCAATTATAGCCTTGCTGTAATCGATAATTCCTTTTTTGTAAAGAATCAGAGAAAGAACCAGCATTGAAAGTCCGCCAAGAGTTACCGCAAGTCCGCTCAAAGCCGCGGTAAATCCTTCGTGAACTGAAAGCTTTTTGCGAGTGGCTGAAAGATTGTCGCTGCGATTTTTCATTTCGGCAAGTTTTGCAAATCCGTTTCCGTAAAGAATGCTCTGTTCAAGACCGCGTAAACAATCCAAAACAAAAGTATTCAACTTTGCAAATTTGGTGCGATGCTCCAATCCCAATTTTACGGCAGTCTTATTGACGGCAAGCGGAAGAACAATTCCCACCATCACATAAAAGAACAGAGCCACGAAAATCATAGACCAGTGAATCTGTGCAAAAAAAATGCACATTACAAGGGCTGTCAAAAATGCAATGCAAACAGGCGAAATTGTGTGGGCATAAAAAACTTCCAGAAGTTCAATGTCGCTTGTGAGCAGAGAAATTAAATCGCCTTTGTCGTGACCTTCAAGTTTGGCAGGACCCAAATTGCGAAGTTTTTTAAAAACGACTGAACGAATTTTTGCAAGAACTGTAAATGCAAGAAAATGATTGCAATATTGTTCGGCGTAATGCAAAATTCCACGCGCAACGCCAAAAATCACAAGAAAACCGAATGGAAAAGGTCCCGCAAGAGAAACGGAAGCTAAAACCGGAATAGCGATTGCGCACAAATGTCCCAAAGTTCCAAAAGTCACGGCCAGAATGATAACAGGAATGAGCGAAGTGATAAGTTTTGCAAGTCGTAATAAAGTTTTCATTATTGCACCTCCGAAACATTGCCGTTTTCAAAAAAATAAATCTGGTCTGCACCGTCGCAATTTTCTTTTCTGTGGCTAATCATGATGATTGTTTTCTTTCCCTTGAGTGAATGGAGCAAATCTAGAACCGCTTTTTCACTTTCAACATCAATATTGCTGGTCGCTTCATCAAAAATATAAATTTGACTGTTATGCAAAAGAGCTCTGGCAATAGAAAGCCGCTGTTTTTGTCCTCCGCTCAAATTTGAAGCATTTTCTTTGATTTCAAAATCAAGACCTCCGTTTTCTTTTACAAAATCTTCCAACTGAACCTGCCTTAAAGCATCAAAAAGTTGATTTTCACAAGCGTTAGGATTTCCTTCTAAAAGACAATCTTTGATTGTACCTTTAAAAATCCAGTCTTTGTGGCTGATATAAGAAATGTTTTTATAAATAGAATCCAGGGCAATGTCTTTTAATTCCGACAGCCCAACTTTCACCGACCCCTGATATTCAAGATTTATTCCCGCAAGAATTTTTGCAGTTGTTGATTTTCCGCTTCCTGATTTTCCAACAAAAGCCGTAAAAGAACCATTTTTGATAGAAAGGTTTACATTTTTCAGTATCTGCCGACAGCCAAAATAATAATTCAAAGATGAAATTTCAAACAAAGTGCCTGAATTGGTAGCAGAAAAATCATCAATTTTGGTTTTTCCATATTGTTTTTCGGGGGTGTCCAGAAGGGCAAAAATATTATCGCTGGCGGTTGCACCATTCATTGCCGTGTGAAAATAGCTTCCAAGTCGTCGCAATGGAATAAAAAAATCTGCACTGAGCATTATGCAGACAAAAGTCTGTTCAATTTGAATTGCCCCGGTAAAATAAGCAGAAAGAGCCGCCATAATTCCAAGAGCCGCCCCAGCATAAGCAACAATATCCATGATGATTGTAGAATTCAACTGAAAAGACAAAACTTTCATTGTGATTTTTCTGAAATTTTCTGCTTCAACGCCAATTTGCTGTTGTTTGAATTCATCCGCCTGATAAATTTCAAGAGTTGTCAGTCCCTGTAGATTTTCAAGATAGTTGTCCGCAAGAGTTGCATATTGATCTAGATATTTTCGTAAGATTTTTTTAGCAATTTTCTGAACAGCGACAATCGAAAGCGGAATAAGAGGGACGCAAACTAACAAAATCAAAGCCATTTTCAAATTCTGAGTCGCCAAAATTGCAAAAGTCGTAATCGCCGCAATCATACTATAAAAAAACTGAGGCAGATACTGACCGAACCAGATTTCAATTTGTTCTACGCCCTCGCTTGCCAACTGAACAAGCTTCCCTGTTTCAGTTTTTTCCTGATATTCTGGACCAAGTTTTAAAAGTTTTTCGTAAATCAGGCTCCGCATAGTTTTTTTGACTTGCGACGAAGTTTTAAAACTCGTAAGTGAACTAAAAATCGTAGTCAGAAAAGTAATAATCACAGAAATTACAATAAGAATAACCGGCATCAAGACAGATTTTCCGTCCGGAGTTTTTATTCGCCGGTAAATTTCCGCAATGGAAAAAATCATCAGAGCATTAGAAATTAAAGCAAGCCATTTGAACAAAACAGTCCAAAAAACAAACTTTTTAGAAGAAGGTACAAGATTTATCAGCCTTTTGTTTATCATCGCCATGCAAAAAACCTCAAGTGCGAAGATGTTATCATAAACTAACAAAAAGGTCACAAGGATTTTTTGAGTTTTAATTCGTTAAAATACAACGAATTAAAACATCGCGATTTCTTTCGTTGCCTCTAAAAATTACAATTTTTAGAGGCAACTTTATTCAAAATTTACAATTTTTACGAATTTTTCGCTATATCAACAATCATTTCCGCAGTTTTTTCAATTCCACAGAGCGAAGAATTAATCAGCATATCGTAGTGGGAACGATTCCCCCATGTACGCTCAGTGAAAGTGTTGTAGTGATTTGCACGGCGTTTATCTATTAGTTTTATCTGTTTTTCTGCAGTTTTAGCATCAAAACCGTAATTTTCTACGGCACGGCGAACTTTATCTTTCATATCAGCATAAATAAAAATGTTGAACAAATCATTTTTGTCAATTTCTTCACAATGTCGAAGAATATAATCTGAACAGCGTCCAACGATTACACAAGGTCCTTTTTTGGCAAGATCAATAATAACCTTGCGCTGAGCATTAAAAACCTGATCCGCAAGCGGTGCATTTCCTGCCGAAGAATAGGCTCCGCCAGACATTCCGGGAGAAGCAAAACTAGCCCCCAAAAGCAGGTTATAAACCCAGCCGCTAGAAATTTTCTGTTCATTTTCCTTAATAAAATCCGCAGAAAGTCCAGAATTTTTCGCAGCCATATCAATGATTTCATAATCATAAAAAGGAATATTTAATTTTTCGGCAACAATTTTACCAATCGTGCGTCCTCCAGATCCATATTCACGACCAATTGTAATTATCTTTTTCATAAGCACCTCCATAAAAGCCAAAACTACATATATTTTACATCAGATTTTTAAAACAGGCAGAAAATATTTTTGTAAATTTCGGGCGTGCCCTTTCGGGACGCTATGTCCACCCTTCGCTGTCGCTCATCGTCCTCACTTCGCTACGCTCCGTTGCGGTCGACTGCTTCGCAGGGGTTCCCAGCGCTCACGCATTTTTAGGGAAAGAAATCTAAAATAAATCAAGCATAGAATCCAGATAAAGTGCTTCGCGCACCTGAAGTTGATATTCGGGCTTTGTCAGATAATAGAGCAAAAATTCCAGCAAAATCGCCGAACCAAGCCCCCGACCTTCAATTTTAAAATTTGAAAATCCGTGCGGAATGTAAAAATCCTGAATATCCTGCAAACTAATAAACGAAGGGTTTTTCATTGCCAGAGAAAATTTGTAACCGTGATTTCCACCGGGTGCCTTGCAAATATGTTCAGAACACGCCTCCCCTAAATTTTTACGACTCACGGTTTCGTAACAGATTTTGCGTTCTTTACAACCAATCCAGCAACATTCATTGCATAAAAATTCAACTTTATTTTTCTGACAAGGTGTTAAATTGTCTAAATTTTTATACATTTTATTAAGCCGAAAGTCAGGAACTACAAATTTAAAGTCAGTGCCGTTGAGTTCTTTTTCAAAATCATCAAAATTTGTAAGCACTTTTGTTGTGGAAGACACAAAGTAAAATTGCGGGTAATTTTGCCTCAGGTATTCCAAAAGCAAATCAGAATGAATAATTATGCCGCTTTGAACTTTTGCTGTCTGAAAAATTTTACACAGAGAATTACACTTTTTGTCAGCAAGGTGATTTTTTTTCAAGAGAGAATTACTGAAAGTCAGCCGTGCAGAAATCCCGTAAGATTGCAACAATGCAAAGACATTTTCCGGATTTGCCGTGCCATTTTCCACTCGTCCGCCGCCCCAAAGACAATCTCCAGATGACCCGTAAATTGACGCAATATCACACCAGTCATAAAAATATTCCCGATGTTCCGCAAAAACAGGCAAAAAAACACTGTAAAAATCATAAAATTCAAAAAGTCCCGGCAAGTGAAAATGTGCAATTTTGTTCATTTCTTCTATTGTATAGGGAGAGTTTGGATTTATCTATTTGTTTTACAGATGCCCCCAACGCCAAATTTCAGCGGTAAAATAGATTTTTAAATTCAATCAGAGGGCAAAATTATCCCGATAGAAGTAAAGTCAAACGAAAACCTGCAGGCAAAAAGCCTTAAAGTTTTCCATCAAAAATGGCAGAATGAAAGTTCCGTCCGCACATCCCTTTCTGATTTTAGAAAAGATGGCTGGTTTATAAACGTTCCCCTATATGAAGTTTATTTAGTGGATAAAGTGATGGGATGGTAACGATTGACGAAAGCCGAAGCTGTGTATTTTGGAATGACTATAATGACTGCCCTGCGACACGATTTACAAATACGTTGTTAGAGTCGGGAGAAAACAGCCTCTACGGGTCAGCCAGATTTAGCCAAAAATA
>CAVJCY010000060.1:0-16477 GCA_963648145.1 bacterium
ATGTTTTAATTTGAATGGAAAAACAAGAAATTACCTGGCTCAAAAAATGACCGTTAAAAAGGACATATTATAAAAAAGTGACATCTCGAATAAAGCGTTAATTTGTGTTACTATATTGAAGATTTTTTTATTAAGCAGGCGTAAAAAAAATGGCAGAAGATGTACAAAAAAACGGTGGTTTAAAGGGACAGAAAACCCACCTCAAAAACAAAGCAAATTACAGTGTTTTAGACAAATACTTTGTTGATAAAGATTTTGACGAAAAATATGCACTGTTAAGTCATTACATTCAGTTACGCGATACACCTTCTGCTCAAAAATACAGTGCTTTGCTTGAACAAAATGCTTTTGATTTATCTTCTCTGCCTTCCAAAAAAGAATTCAATTCAAAACAAAATGTTCCCTTTTTGGCACAAGAAAATCCCAGCTTTACTTTTATTGATTTGTTTGCAGGAATCGGCGGCTTCAGGCTTGCAATGCAGGACTGCGGAGGCGAATGCGTTTTTTCCAGTGAATGGGACGACGCTGCCAAACAGACATATTTTGAAAATTATGGCGAAGTGCCTTTCGGAGATATTACGAAAAAAGAAACTAAAGAATTGATTCCGCAGAATTTTGACGTTTTATGCGCGGGGTTTCCGTGCCAGCCGTTTAGTAATGCAGGATTAAAAAAAGGAATTGAGGACACAAGAGGAACTCTTTTTTATCATATTGCAGAAATTTTAGAAAAACATCAGCCAAAAGCTGTTTTGTTGGAAAATGTTCGTGGGCTAGTAAGTAATGACAATGGAAAAACTTTGCAAATAATTTTACAGACTATGACCCGAATTGGTTATAGATGCAATATTCCTCAAAATATTATTGATAATGGACCTATTTCAAAATTAAAAAATGAAGCTTCAAAAATGATTCTAAGTGCTAAAGATTTTGGAGTGCCGCAGAACAGACCAAGAATTTATATTGTTCTTTGGAAAAATGATTTAGATATAAATAGTTTTGAATATCCAGAGCCTTTAAATATAGAAACTCGAGTCGGAAATATTTTAATTCAAGATGAACAAATAACAGAACCTTTTATAATTTCTGACAAATTATGGAAGGGGCATCAAGCTCGTAGAATTAAAAATGCAGAAAAAGGAAATGGTTTTGGATATTGCAGTTTTAATTCTGATTCGAAATATACAAGTACACTTTCAAGAAGATATTACAAAGATGGAAGTGAAATCTTAATTGAACAGGATGGAAAAAATCCTAGAAAAATAACTCCTCGAGAAGCTGCAAGACTTCAGGGGTATCCTGATGATTTTCGTCTTCATAAATCAAATACAGAAGCATATAAACAATTTGGAAATAGCGTAGCGGTTCCTGTGGTAAAGGAAGTTTCAAGAAATATTGTAAATCAAATTTTGGGTAGGTAGAAAATGTTTAAAGATTTATTAGATATAAATATTAAACCTGATATTTCAAAAATAGAACAGATTCAGGAAATAAAAATAAATGCAGATTTGAAGCAGGAGCTGGCAAATCTTTTTTATGAAGAAGAGAAAGAATTTATTAACGTTTCTGATTGTACAACCATAATAAAAACAGATAAAAATTATGTATTTTTTCCAAATCAATATTATTATTTAGCAGTAATCTGTAAAGATTATGCTGAATCTCTTTGTGAATATTGTGATTTTTTTGATAAAAAAATAAGAAACTCTACTGAACTAAGTTCTATAGTTTTGAATCAGAATTTTGAAAATATCAAATATAATGAACTTTTTGAAAATAATGATGATTTGAAAAAATTTACAAGATTTTTAGTTGATGAAAATTACAGACCTGGTAAAAAATTTATAAATGGAAAAGAAGATAAATCTTTTAGAGGGACTAAAGATATTTTTGGTTCTTGCATATTGAAAATGCTGCCACTCCCAGATGCTTCTTCTGGGTATTTTGGAAACATAGTTTATTATCTTTCAAAGAGAAAAAAATTATTTAGTAAACTGGAAAAGTTTTATACTGAATCAAATGTGATTAGTCCAGCTGATAATTTTAAACCAGAACAAACCATCTACTACGGAGTTCCAGGTTGTGGTAAGTCGCATTCAATTTCTGAAAAACTCCGGGAATTAGGCATTTCAAAATCGGATGAATGTAATTTTACAAAACGAGTTGTTTTTCACCCTGAATACACGAATGCAGATTTTATTGGGCAGATTTTGCCGCAAACTGATGACGGAAAAAATGTTTCATATACTTTTAAAGCAGGTCCTTTCACAGAAATTTTAGCACAAGCCTATATTCATAGAAATCAAAATTACGCTTTAATAATAGAAGAAATTAACCGGGGAAATGCGGCTGCAATTTTTGGAGAGCTTTTTCAGCTTTTGGATCGACTTGATAAAACTGAAAATGAATCTTCAAATGGTTTTACCTACACATCTGGCTGGAGTTCTTATCCTGTAAACAATGACAATATCAATAAAGCAATCCAGGAAGTCTATTCAAAGTCTGATATTGACCCTTTTTTACCAAAAGAGATTTTTGAAAAATATAAACTGAATGTTGGCATCCGTCTGCCCCCAAACCTTTCTCTTCTTGCCACAATGAACACCAGCGACCAGAACGTTTTTACTTTGGACAACGCTTTTCAGCGCCGTTGGAATATGTGCCTTGTGCCGAATGTTTTTTCTGATACTGAGAAAGAAAAAAATCAGCGGACGGCAATGCTTGAAGGTTCTTTCGTTACCTGGGAAACTTTTCAAACTCAGATTAATCAAAAAATCACCCAAGCTTCTAAAGATTCAAATTTTTCCAGCATGGTGGACAAGCGTCTGGGCTGCTGGTTTGTAAAGACTGAAAAAAATGCTGATGACAAATTTGTAATCACAGAGGACTCTTTTAAAAATAAGATTTTAAAATATCTTTGGGATGACGCATTTAAATTTTGTCGCGAACAGTATTTTGTTCCGGTTTCAACTTTTGAAGAATTGCAGGAAAAGGTCAAAATGTCAGTGCCTGATTTTGGTGTGTTTAAAGGAATTGAGTTTGCACAGAATACAAATGAAATTGAACAGAATGAAAATGAAGGTAGTGAAGAAAACGCGTGAGGCTATGGAGCACCGAATTGCTTTTGTTTCAACAAAAGCAATGAGAAGACCACAGGCGTGCCATCTGCACGCCGAGGACTTAGAGCGTTAGCGAAGTGCGGAACAGCCGACCCGAAGTGAGCGATAAGCGAACGGAGGGTCACGCCAATAAAAATAATATGAAAACCAACAATATTTTCCCCCTGGCTTCTCTCTGCACTTACTTTACCGACCCGACCGACTTTTCTGCCACCCAAAATTTTTCTGACAAATTTACAGGCTTAAAATGTACGGACGGTAAATTAAAAATCTACTTCCCCGTAGGCTACCGTAAGCCTGATGACTATGCTGATGAAAAAGAAATCCGTTCAAATATTTTGAATTTAATTCATATTCTGCACACTTACGGCGAAAAGGGCGAAAATATTTTTCAAGAAAATGTGCTTTTGGATGCAAAAAACGCTTTTCCCATTCATTCATACATTTTTATAATCAAAGATTTTTTTGCTAACGGATATTTTTCTATTAAAGAAAAGAACTACGAAAAAAACTCCGGCGGAAAAATTAACTGGAGCCGAACGATTAAAAATGTAAAGCCTCAATTTTCTGACGGAAATGTTTTTTATCTTGATTTTATAAGGCAAAAAACACTTTACAGTCAGAGCGAAATGATTTGTAAAATCCATAAGGCTCTTGTTTACGAGTGTTTTTCAAAAGTGGGATTTTTGTTTACATCTTTTATGCCAGAAAAAAGTGAAATAAAAATCAATAAACCCCTTTTTCTTTCTGTGATAAAAAAGGCGATGAGCGAAACTTATAACGAAAATAGTCTTTTTCTTTTTAAGAATATGATTCGTGTACTTGAGTGGCTTGATGATTCGTGCGAAAAAAATAATTTTATTTACGGAACTGAAAATTTTCACGTCATTTGGGAGCGGATGATTGACCAGATTTTTGGTGAAAAGGATAAAGAAAAGTTTTACCCAAAAGTTTACTGGCGTCTTTATGGAAAAGAAAAATCAGAAAGCACTTTTACTTTTAATGATGATGAAAAACGCAATTCTTTAAGACCAGACACAATCATGATTTTAAACCGCGGGAAACCCGGTCAAAAGATTTTTGTGCTGGATGCAAAATATTACCGCTATGGAGCGAGCAAAAATAAATATCACCTTCCGGACAGTTCAAGCATTGTAAAGCAACTGGCATATGGTAAATATATAGTAGAAAATGCAAAATCAGCTGGGGCAGAAAGCCGTTTGCCAGAAGATGTCCGCAAAAATATAGAAGAAAATTCGATTTTTAACGCTTTTATAATGCCATCTTGCCTGGAAGATGTTGAAAATGATGATAATGGCGAGGCTTGCAAAAACGGCGATAAAATAATGAAAAAAATTGGTTTTGCCAGTGCGGATTATGTTCTGCCAGTTTCTGCCAGCAGAAAATATGATTGTAAAAAATCCTGGCATAAAATATATGGAATTTTGCTTGATACAAAATCTGTAATGGAGCATGCTGGTGCTAAAGATAGCCGGTTGTGTAAAATTCTAGCGGACTGTGTGGTTGAAAGAACAGTTTAGAGTTCTATTTTTCGTTGTGGCAATTCAATGCTGATTTTATAAAATTCCTTAAAACCTGGAATTTTATTTTCATCTGCTAATAAATCGTTTATGTCAGAATTTTCTTTGAGCTTTGTAAAATCTTTTTTTTGTTTTTCTATTTCATTTTGAATTTCTTCATCATCGTCTTTTTCGATTTCTATTTGCTGCATTTCAGGATAAATGATGACGCATGGCGGAACTTTTTCTTTGTCTACAGATTTATCAAAAAGATTCAATATTTTGTTGTCGCGGGCATAACCGCTCATTTCCCGTATGTCGTCCAAAATTCCCGCATTTGAATTCTGATAGCGATTTTTATATTTTGCATCCAAAATAATTCCTTTTTCTTTGTGTACAAAATCGCAGGCAGTGCTTTTTCTGCCTTCTGCCTGAAAAATAATTTGTTCTGGAAATGCTTTTTCAAGTTTGCTGTAAACATAAATTTCAAAAAGGCGGCTCATATCAATCCAGAATGGAGGAACCTTTGCAGAACTCTCTTCGGTATTGCTCAATGAATAGTCAAATCTCTTCAAAATCATCTTTGCAAGTTTTAAGCCTTCTTTGTAATTTTTAAAAAGCTTATTTTGCCGAAAGTTTTTTATTCTTTGAATTTCAACATCATCAGAAACATTAGAAAAGGCTGTTTCATATTTTAAAATTTTTTCTTTAATCTCATAAAGTGAATTGTGATGCGAAAAACTTTTTAGGCGATTTATATAATTTTTGGAAAACGAAAGTGCCTTTTTTAAGATTCGGTTTTCTAAAATATCTGCAGTGTATTCCTGAAAACGACAGTAAATTTTATCTGCTCTTCCATTGAAAATATTTTTTTGCAAATGGCTTTGAATCATTATTTTGCCACGGATTTTTGAATGAAGATTTTCTTCATGGATAACATAATCTTTTTTTAATCCTTGCTTTAAAATTTTTTCCAATACCTTTAAAAAGTGAATAATCAAAAGAGGTGTAAGACATTCGCTCAATGCCTTGCTTTCAATTTCATCTTCATCGTAATTGATTCCGTAAAAGTCAGAAAAATATTCTGCAGAAGGAGCGTATTCTAAGGCTGAAATAAAAAGTTCCATTAAATCAGTTTCTGCGTTTTGATTTTTACTACTGATTAATTTTGGAAGAACTGCTACGGCCTTATTTTCTGTAAGCCAGGAAGCCCCTACATAATAAGATGCACAATAAGAACTTAAGTTTAAATATTTTGGAACAGAAAATCCATCTGTTGGAGAAAATTCTATTTTTAATTCCTTAAACTTATTTTTTTGTTCTTCAGAAAAAAATTGATGTTCGCGAAGAGTAAAAATTTCCGGATTATTTACTGAATCTGCCATTTTTTAAGCTCTTCTTTTAGTTCTTTGTCGCTGATTAAAATTATTCCGTCTTTTGCATACTCATGGATTAAAGGTTTTATTTCGTATTCAAGTTTGATTTTTAATTCATCTTCACTTGAAGCCATAAAATAACTGTGCCCTACCATAAGGTCATCAATGTTCATTTCAGCCTTGTATTTTTCGTTTGAAAGAAAAGCGTAAACATCGGCAAAAAGTTTATTTGCTTTTTCTTTTAATTCAGGATTTCCTTTATCTGCATAATAATTTTCAAGTTCCTGACAGCCTGTAACATTTCCGTTTTGGTCTTTTAAATATGTTGATGTAAGCGTTGCAAAGGCAAAACGGCGGCGAAGTGCGTAATCAAGGCTACCTGTGCTACGGTCTGTAGTGTTCATTGTTCCAATAATGTAAAGATTTGACGGAACTGTAAAAGGTTCTTTTGAATATGGAAGAGTTACGCTGATTGTGTGCTGATTATTTTTAAGTTTTTCATCATTTGCATCTTTACCTGCAAGTTCGCGTTTATCTGCTTCTAAAAGTGTGATGAGTTCTCCGAAAATTTTTGAAATATTGCCACGGTTTATTTCGTCGATGATAAGAACAAAAACCGGATTTTTTATTTCTGATTCTGAATAACCGCAGTGTTTTCCTAAATAATCTAAAACGCCTTCATAATATCCACTCCAATATTTATAGGTCATTCCTTCAAGCGCAAGTTTTTGAAGACCTTCTTCTGTTAGAACTCCCTGTTGAACATAATCTTTTCCAGTGAGTAAAGACAGATTATTGTTTGAATTTAATTTGACAGCAAATTTTTTGTGTTTCTTTGAAGTTTCTAATTCCAAATATGGCTTCGACGGGTTAGCTTCACTAATGTTTTCTAATTCATCAATTAATTTTTCATAAGCTTCAGAAAAATTGTTGCTTTTGCAAGTTCTTGCTTTATTTGCAATTGATTTAAAAATTCCGTCTTCCATTTTGTAGATAACAGTGTTGTTTTCTGTACGAGGTTTTATTCCTTCAACAAAATCTTCATAATCCATGGACTGATGAAAAGTCACAAATTGAATCTGACCATTTTTTACGTATTCTTCATATTTTTCCATGATTTCTTTATGATTTTTATAAGGCAAAGAATTTCCTTCAATTACTGAAAGAGCAAGAGCGGCGGTTGTATATGTTTTTCCTACTCCAGGTGCTCCCTGCAGAATAAGATTCTTTTTTGATTTTAAGAGAGTTGTGTATTTGGAGAGTTTTTCTTTCATTTCTTTTTTACCCCTATATTTTTCTATGAGAGCTTTTACTGTATTTTCATCATGTTCATGACAATTTGAAACAGTATCTCCTCTGTTTATTTTTAGATAATCTGATTCATCTAGTTTGTAAATAGTAACATTACATCCTTTTGAGTAATCTTGAGCCACTGCAAAATCAAAATTTGGATTTGTACTGCTAATAAAATCTGAAGGCTTTTTTGTGGAGTAATCAAAATCAGTTAATGGTTTTACTTTGGATTTAGCAATGGCTATTGCTTTAACATTATGTCCTGAATTTATAAGGAGAATTGTTCCTGGACTAACTTCTTGTTCTAATCGGTCTTGAAATTTGTCTCCTACAAAAACCATCTTAGATTTTAGAAAGACATCTAAAATTTCTGTATTGAGTATTGCATTTTTTCCGTTACCCCAGCGACATCCGACCCGTAGAATATTCATTATTTTTTTCCTTATTCAATTATTATCAAGTTTTTTATGTAATTCTACAATTTGATTTTGCAAATTCTCTATCTGCGAAGATATTTTTTTTTACTTCGCGAGGTAAAAGTAATCTGTCAATTTTCGGGGCTGTCCAAAAAGTAATGTCATGCTGAAAAGAGAGAACTGTCTGAATACATTCTAAGCAACTGCAAGGTTGCGACTCATGCTGAACTGGTTTCAGCATCTAAAAAGATTCCGAACTAAATTCGGAATGACATCTGTTCATTTCAGAACGACAAACTTGTATGCAATATAGATTTATGGTATAAGAATTTATTGGAAATGCCTTGAACTGGCGGTTATCTCCCACACTCAACCGGGTTTGCCGGAATTTGATTATGGGAGGCTAAAGATGACGATTTACGAAATTCTTTCGCTGGCAATAAATATTGCCATTCTGATTCTTACGGCACTCTCTTACCTTAAAGATAAGAACGAGTAAAAAATATAGCCGCCCTCGTTTGAACCTCTAGGACGGCTATTCGTCTCAGTGGAGATAACCCGATGTTTGGGGCATTTCCTTTTTTTAATATACAGCAGGTTGTAACTTTCGTCAAATATTGATTTCTGCCCTCGGAATTGTCACGGGATTCGAAATTACTGACGTAATTTCTGTTTTGTGTGGTGTGTCATGCTGAATTTAGTTTAGCATCTCATTTTAAAAGAACCATTGAGCGAAGCCACCTAAGGCTAATCTTCTTATGGGACATGTATTGCGAGTTTTGGAACAAAACTCGTTAAGCAACCGCAAGGTTGCGACTCATGCTGAATTTAGTTCAGCATCTCTTCATGACAGATTCCGAACTAAATTCGGAATGACATCTTGTTTCATGGTCGAAAGGACACTAGGGCAGCTTTAAAAAATCATTTTCAATGCTTTTTTAAAGAGACTTTCGAGTTTTAATTCGTTAAAATACAACGAATTAAAACATCGCGTTTTCTTTCAAAGATACCTCTAAAAATTGCAATTTTTAGAGGTTACCTTTATAAAATCAAAATCCCAAGAAAAAAAATATTAAAAATCAAAAACATTATCGCAAAAGTCAAATGAAAATAAAATTTTTTGAGAAAAACGACACGGGAAAAAAAATCACACGTCACAAAATACCCTATTCCGTGTGATTTTTTTTATTTTACAAAGAGTGAACTGCAACTACGGAATATTTTGATGTTTTGGTAATAGCGTCTGTTTCGCCGGTTCTTAATTTGATTTTGTATACCTTGATTTCAGAATCTTCTGCCTGTGATGAACTCCAGTAAATATTTGTACCGAACGAAAATCCATCGGTCTTTTTAAGGCTTTCCTGAACAGTATTTATATTTTTTGAAATTTCGTAAAGTTCAGCGATGGACGGTAAATACCAGCCGTCTGCAAAATTGCCGTAAAGTTCCTGATTTGTACCGTAATTTTTTACAAAATAAAACGCAGGATAATTTTCTGCCAGTGAATCATTTTGAGTTCCAACAGAATCAAGAGTGCAAAGAAATTCAAAATTGTCACTACCATCACTGTCGCCTTCAAAAACGTAACCATTTTTTTCGTCACTAAAGCAAGTAACAGTAGTGCCGTCAACTCTTGCTGAATATCCTGCCGAAGAAGTTGGAGCCCATACTAAAGTTTCGGCAGATTTTTTAAGCGCAAGTCCAAACGGAATTCCATTCTGATTAAAACCGGCCACAACACAAACAGCCGGATTTGAAGAATCTGCGGTATAATTTTCAATGTCTTTTACAGAAATTTTTGTTCCGTCTGCTAAAACAATATCCCCGATTTCGTAATCTGACTCAGGTTTTACATTAAATTTTCCGCTGATTGATTTTTCGCCAAAAGAGAGTTTAATTTCGTAAGTACCGGCAATTTCTGGAATTGTTAGAACAACAGAAATTAGACTATTGTTCACAATTTTGATTTCTGAATTTTTTACAATAGAAGAATTTTCGCTGTCAATGCAGGTTACAGAAAAATCTTTTGCATCAAGTTTTGAATATTCAAAATTCTTTCCGATGACATTTGATACAAGAGTTTTGCCCGCCATAGAAATGCTCGTAGTCGGAATTAAAAAAGAACAGAATTCAGCATCGCCATAAACATCAATATTCACATTTTTTGACTGTTCTGCGCCGTCAATTAAAATTTTTACGGTGTAAATTCCTTCTTCTGCAAAAATTGGAATGTCAAAACTAAAAGTTTTTGTACTCTGAGTAAATATGTCGCAATCAATTTCTTTTGAAAAAATGGCAGAAGTGTCAGAATCCTTAAAAATTACAGTTTCAACTTTTTCAGCTAAATCGAAATTTGAACCTTTTACCGTGATTTTTGTAGTCAAACCGTCAGATACTTCATTTTTTGAAATTGCAGACAGTTCAGAACTTACATTGCTTACCGCAGCTGGTGCCGAAATATTGAAAGTTGCAGTGTGTTCGCTGTCTTCCGTGCCGCAAATAATTGCTTTTACTGTGTATTTTGCCCCTCCCACTGTTCCTTTTTCTAGTTCCGGAGCAAGAATTTTTGCGCTCGCTGAATTATTTTCTGTATCAATAAGCGCATCCACGGTTAAAACAACTTCGCCTTCAGAATCTGTAAGCTGAACTTTCATAGTTTTGTCACTTTGTTCTGCAATGTAAGAAAAATTCTTTCCATTTATAAGCACTTCAAGAAATTTATCGGTGGCATTGTAGGCAAGATGATTTTTGCTCAAAATTATGCTTTCTACTGAAGGTTTTGAAATTGTTGCATCTTCGGATTCTGAATCTTTGGAAAATTCAGTTTTTGAGTTTTTGAGACTTTCTAAAGTTTCTCCTGAGGAAAAATTCAAACTTGTGTCAAAAGTTGCAATATTAAAAGTATATTCTGTACCGTTTGTGAGTCCACTTACAGTAAAACTTGTTGCTTCCGAACCCAAAATTACTGGAACGGCGAGTGTTCCTTCTGCCGGAGACATTGCAATTTTTACGCCCAAAAAGTCTTCATCAGATGGATTTTTCCATGACAAAACAACACTTCCATTTTCTGAAGTTACGGTCAAGTCAGAAATGTCTGGCGGCGGCGTTTTATCCGAAGTGTCAAAGCAAACTGCCGTTTTTGAAATTCCTGAACTTTTGTTTCCGCTAGTGTCCATGGTTTTTAGGGTAAATTCATAGGATTCGTCATTTAAAAGATTATTGATTTCTGCACAATTGGTTTCCGGAGCAATAAAAATACTGCCCTTTACCATTGGCGCAAAAATCGCAGAACGTTCAGAATTTGCCGAAACTTTTTTGTAAGTCAGTTCAATTCCAAACAAATCTGATGATGTTGGATCCTGCCAGCTGAGAATTGCCGTGCCATTTGCGGCAATCACTTCAAAATTGCTTACTTCATCAGGAGACGTTTTATCTGAAGTGTCTATGGGAATTACTTTTATTGTTACACCGCCAGTTCTTTCCGGATTTTCTTCAGATTTTGAGTCATTTTCACCGGAAGATACAGTGTTTTTTACAAGGCCTAGAACATTAAAAGTGTATTCCGTACCGTTTGCAAGACCTTCTATAATCGTTGATGACTTCTGACCACTTTTGCCTTCTACCGTCAAAGAAGTTTCGTCAGTTTGACTTGTAAGAACTGGTAAGACAGTGATTTTAGTAGCGAAATAATTTTCGTCTTGGGGATTTTTCCAGCTTAAAAATGCCGAACCGTCTAGCGCAAGCACAGTTAAATTTGTTACTTCTGATGAAGAAAGTTTTATTTCTTCTGATTGAGTTTTTTTACTTTTATCAGAATCTTCGGGAGTAGCTAAATTACAACCGGCGACCAATAATGACGTTGAAAAAATCAGGCCTAAAATACCTGAAAACATAAACTTTTTGATTTTTTTCATAAAAACTCCTATTTTTTTGAAATCTCATATAGATAATTGATTTGTTTTTTCAAAAAAGGAAAAAAATCCGGAAATTTTTATGATTTTTCTTAATTTTTTTTGCGTAAAGGATTGGAAGGGCGCCGGAGGCGTTCCGAAACGAAGTGGAGGAATGGAGCGAACAGCGGAACCCTGGAAAGCCTGGTCCTGGACTGTCTTTGACAGGCCAGGATACGCCCGTATTTTAAAAATTATTTTCCAAAATGAGCGGCAACATCTTTTAGATTTTTGATGATTGGCAAATGTTGCGGACAAGCTTCTTCGCACTGGCCACATTCTACGCAGTCAGAGGCAGTACCAAATTCGTCTGTCAAGCGAGCATAGTATTCACCTTGAGGTGTCCAGCCTTTGTCTTTTGATTCTTGCAAGTCTGCATTGTAGAGCGAAAAATATTTTGGAATTGCGATATTCTGCGGGCAGCCTTCCGTACAGTAAGAACAACTGGTACAAGGAATTGCAATATTTCCGTTTATAATGTCTACGACCTTGTAAACAAGCGATTTTTCTTCCTGATTCAGAGGTTTAAAATCTTTCATATAGGAAATGTTGTCCAAAAGTTGTTCCATGTTGCTCATTCCGCTCAAAACCATTTTTACGTTCGGCAAACTTGCAGCAAAACGAATGGCCCACGACGGCAATGATGCTTCCGGATTATAATTTTTGAGCAGATTTGCAGCGACTGGCGGAATATTTGCCAATGTACCGCCTTTTACCGGTTCCATAACGATTACCGGTTTGCCGTGTTTTTCTGCGACTTCGTAACACTTTCTTGACTGAATGCCTTCGCTTTCCCAGTCCAGATAATTTATCTGCAGTTGAACAAAATCCATTTCAGGATGTTCAGTCAAAACTTTGTCCAATAAATCTGCTTTATCATGAAAAGAAAATCCCGCGTAGCGCACCTTACCTTCTTTCTTTTTTTGGGCAATCCAGTTAAAGCAGTCAAGTTCGGTATAAACTTTGTAGTGATCAACACCAATGTCGTGCAAAAGATAATAATCAAAGAAATCTACACCAGTTTTTTCCAGCTGATTGTTAAAAACTGTGTCGCGTTCTTCTTTAGTTTTAAAAAACATTGAATGAAGTTTTGTTGCCAGTGTATATTTATTTCTCGGATAACGGCTGGTCAAAAATTCTTTAACGGCATTTTCACTTTTCCCACCACAATACATAAGTGCTGTGTCAAAATAAGTAAAACCCTGATCGATAAATGAATCCACCATTTTTTTGCAAAGTTCAATATCAATGGAACCCGCATCAGAAGGATTTGTAAGCGGAAGACGCATTAAACCAAATCCAAGTTTTTTTCCTTCAAACATAATTGCTCCCATAAAAATACTCGTTGTCTTTGATTATATCACAGTTCTGGCATAAAACTTTCGTCTTATTTTTACTTTCAGATAATGAAAAATATGTTATCATCAACTAATATAGTTTTAATTCTATGACTGATTATTTTGCCGCCATAACTTTTGTAAATTTGTTTTCTCTCTTTATGCTTTTTATTTTAATAAAAATAAATTCTGTAATCAGTAATGAGCAGAAAAAAAATTTTTTTGTTACAACAGGTTTGATTTTTGTAATCTGCATAATGGAAATTCTTACAATCGTTTTAGATGGTTCAGCTTTAAAATACAGATTTTTTCATATTGCGTCGAATTTTCTAGGATTTTCTTTAACTCCTTTAGTTTATTTTACGCTCGGAAATACACTTCTTCCAAGTTTTCCAAAAAAGCAGAAAATTATAAGTCCATTTTCAATTCTTTGGATTATTTATTCTGTCTGGATGCTTTTTGCACTTGTTATTGGAAAAGGAAACAGTGTTTTTTATGTGAACAAAGAAAACTCTTATTCAAGGGCAGGCGGATTTCCTGTTTATATTGCGCTTTATTTTATAAGTCTTTTGTATTTTCTTGTAAAAAATATAAGTTTTTCAATACGATTCTGGAAAAACAATGGACTTTTAATCATCTTGAATTTTATTTTTGTTCTTTGTACGGCAATAATTCAGATGTTGCGCCCCGATATTCAGGTCACGTGGATTGGCGTAATAATTTCGATTACAATTTATTTTACCTTTCACACAACGCTTTATCAGATGCTTGATTCAAAAACTTTCCTTTTTAACCGCAGTAGTTTTGAAAAATCTATAAAAAATTTAAAAAAAGATGCCGTCATTTTCGTAGCTGAAATTGATAACTTTGAAAAATTCAAAAAAAATTATGGTCGTAAAGAAACAGACCGCGCGGTTTTATTTTTTTCAAAAATGTTTTATTCGTTTTTTAAAAAGTACGGAACCTGTTATAGAACGCAGGATAATGAATTTCTGGTTTTTGTAAAAAATATCGACTTAGATTTTGATTTACTTGCTAAAAATTTTTATATTAGCTTTATAAAAAATAGCCTTAAAAACGAAAATTCACCTTTAATTTCCTTAGGGTTTTCAAAAATCAGTGATGAACACGATATGGAAAATGCTTTTGGATGCATAAACGAAAAGAAACGTGAATTTTCAAAAATTCGCCTTGATTTGTTGTTTTGAAAAATCTGGTTTGAACTGACGAACTGGCAACTGACGGATTTTATTTTTCAGCAGATATGGGCATCTGGTAAAAAATCATTTTCAATGCTTTTTTACCAGATACTTTCGAGTTTTAATTCGTTAAAATACAACGAATTAAAACATCGTGTTTTTAAAGTTACCTCTAAAAATTGCAATTTTTAGAGGTTTCCTTATTAGCAGCCATTTGGAACAAAAATATAACCGCTTTTTGAAACGCTAACAATGTACTGCGGATTTTTTATATCGTCTTCGATTTGTTTTCTTAAAGCGCGTATATTTACGTAAATATTTTGTTCAACTGCTTTTTCATCAGAAATCCAGTCGTCCCAAACATTCTGATAAATCTGCTGGAATGTCAGAACCTGATCTGGATTTTTTACAAAGAATTTTAAAAGTTCAAATTCTTTTTTCCTAAGTTTAAGTTCTTTTCCTTTTTTTAACGCTTTTTGATTTTTTAAGTCAATTTCAAAAATTCCACTAGATAAATTTTCGCTAATCGGTTTTTTGTCAAAATCAATCATCGAAAAACGCAAAAGAATTCTCTTTACGCGTAAAATCAACTCTTCTATAAAAAACGGTTTTGTAATGTAATCATCGCAGCCTTCTTTAAATCCCTTGATTTTTGTGTTTCCGTCTTGAATTGAGGAAACTATTATTACAGGAACAAATTTATCCTGCTGTCGAATTTTATGAAGAATTTCCATTCCACTCTTATCGCTGTCTTCATCGCCCAAATTCAAATCTAAAATTACGAGATTAAAAATATTTTTTGAAAGTTTTTTTAGAGCATCTTTTTTGTTAAAGCTTTGTTCAACCTCAAAAGAAAGTGAGCGCAGATTTTTAGCCATAAAATCGTTTAGATTTTCAGAATCTTCAACTACTAAAATTCGTTCATTTTCTTCCATAAGGCTGTGCTCCAAGTTTTTTAAATTCTACTGTAAAAATGCTTCCTTTTTTTTCAGCAGAGTTTTCTTCGTATTCAAGGTTCAAATCATTCATTTTGCAAAGACATTTTACAACGTAAAGTCCAAGTCCAATTGATTTTTCGTCAGCAGTCGGTTTTGAACCTATTGAAGAAAATCTTTCAAAAAGAAGAGAACGTTTTTCTTTTGAAATTCCCTGCCCATTGTCGCAAATTGAAAGAAAAATATTTTCTGCATTAGAAAAAAGAAGAACTTTTATGCTGCCACCCATTTGTGTGTATTTTACTGCATTGTCTACAAGATTTGTGTAAATGCCTTTTACGCTGTTTTGATCTGCAAAAACATTCGAATCTTTTACTCTTGATTCAAAACTAAAATGCTGATTTTTTAAATCCGCCTTTTTAGAAATTATCTTGTTTTCAATTTTCAAAAATTCTTCAAGATTAAAAATCTGTGGCTTCAGCAAAAAGCGTCCGTCAGAAATTTTATAGGAATCAAGCACATTCTGAATGATTGAATTTATTTCCGTTGCATTTTCCTGAATTATTTTAAGACTTGCTTCGTTAAAATTTTGCTTTGAATTTTCTAGACTTTGAATTTCGTTAAGCAAAAGTGTAAGCGGCGTGTTTACATTGTGTGTTACAAAATAAAGAAATGCAGATTTTTCTTTTTCTGATTTTAGAGCAGCTTCTTTTTGTTCATAAAGATTTTTGCAGTTCAGCAAATTTTTTATCTTTAGGGCAAGAAAAGAAATGTCAAATGGAAAAACAAGAAAATCATTTATATCGTATAAAGATGATTTTTCAACAAGCCAGAAATTGTATTTTTTTGAAATTGCAAGAATTGGAAAGTCGAAGAATGAAAATCTTTTCCGAATTTGATTTGCTAAGCAGAATGATTCATCATTTTCAGTCTGCGGAAAAATTAAAAGAATGGAAATAAGATTTTCTTGAATTGCAAAAATAAGTTCCTGCGAATCTTCAAAGATTTTTACAAAAAGTCCTAAAGACTGAAGAACAAGCCTGATTTTTTTTACATCGTCATTTACAGAAGAAAAAATTCCAACAGAAGCACCTTCAAAAGATTTTTTTTCAAAATCCAAATTTATTTTCTTTGCTTCAAATTTTAAATTATCAGAATTTAAAATTTTGCTGTCAGAAAATTCAAAATCAGTATGCAAAAAAGATTTTTTTTGTGCGGAAGATTCATTTGTTTTTTTGAAAGAATTTTTTATTTTATTAAAAAATTTTGGGTTTGAACTGAATTTCATTTTGTGGGCATATTTAAAAATTACAAATATGATGACAAGTAATTGTC
>CAVJCY010000061.1:0-16428 GCA_963648145.1 bacterium
AGATAGTTCCACTTGAATTTTGATTGTGGCTGAAAATTATATTTAAAAATTTCTTTTCCAGAATCTGAATAAATCACTGCCGTTTTATCATCACAAATAAAAAAATGAGAATCTGAATAATTAAATTTTTGAATTTTTTTTGAATTTAATGACGAAATTTCAAAAACGGAAGTCAACGCTCCGTTTGAATAATCAAAAAGGGAGATTTTAATTTTATTTTTCTGAGGATTTACATAAAGCACGCTGTCATTATTTTTGTTCAGGGCAAAAAACGCTTCATTGCTGCCTTCATGATTATTATTCAAAACCCATTTATTTATGCATTTTTTTTTATCATCAGAAAGCGAAAAAAATCCGGCCGAACCATCCGCAAAAGTCAGATAAATGCCGCTTTTTTCAGAAAATGCAGAAAGAATTTTTCCGCTAAAAGTAATTTCTTCAAGAATTTCTCCAAAAGGCGAAAGTCTAATTCCCTTTGTTTTATCATTTTCAAGTTCTTTAAAAAACACAATAAAGGAACCGTCTGGCAATTCTTTCTGTTCTAAATCTGACAGTTCAGGAAGATTCATAGTCCATTTTCTAATTCCCGTAATTCCAAGACACTCAAGGCGTTTATTGCCTTTTAAAAATATTCTTCCGTCACGCCCAGAACTAACTGAAATTATTTCAAAATCCAGATTTTTCTTCCAGATTTCACATCCTGAAGGATTTAAAAGCTGCAGAATCTGGCTGTCATTTTTTATAACTAAAAGAAAATCATCTTTCAGAGCAAAAATTTTAAGACCTTTTACATCTTTTGAAAAACCGGCGGATTTTTCCCAAAGCAGTTTTCCCTTATCAGAAAATGCGGAAATTGTTTTTGCATCCGAGTAAACAACAAAGCCAAACGAAGTTTCAACTGGCGTACACAAAACTTTTCCAGAAAGGACTGTAGTCCAAGAAGTGTTATAATTTGTAAGATTTGTCTGAGCATTCAGTTTTTGGGAAAAAATCAAAATCAGAAAGAGTGTAAGAAGATTTTTTTTTAAAACTGAAAATTTTATTTTATTTTTTGTACAACACATAATTTTATTTCACAAATATCGCAAGACTTTCTATATGACTTGTGTTCGGATAAAAATCCAGAAGATATATTTTTTCAAGAAAATAACCGGATTTTATTAACTCTGCACAATCTCTTGCATTTGTTGCAGGATCACATGACATTGAAAATATCAGCGGAATATCACTTTTGCAAAGATATTGTCGAACCGTTCTTTCCATTCCAGATCGTGGAGGATCCACGACACAGGCATCAAAATGAGGACACTGTGCAGAATAATTTTTTACCCAGTTTTCACCGCTGACGCCATAACTTATATGTTTTTTTCCCTGCAGATTCTGTTCGGCAAAAACAAGTGCATCACGGTTATGTTCAACTAGCACTACATTTTCCGCTTTATCGGCAATAAATGCAGAAATTGAACCGCAGCCACTGTACATATCAAGAACATTCTCACAATGCGGAAGGTTACCCGAAATAAATTTTAAAACTTTTTCAAAAACAAAAAGATTGGACTGAAAAAATCCCCGGACATCAAAAGACAATTTTTTTCCGGCAAGATTTACCGTAACAGAATTTTCAGGCGAAGCGACCGTTCCTGCAAAATAATGATTTTCTTTTATCTTCAATTTTTTTGATTTTTTGGAAAGTTGTACACTTTTTTGTACAGTTTTTTCTTTTGAAACTCTGATTTTTTGAGAATCTGTCATAAATTTACTACCAAAAACATGGATTCTTCCGTTTTTTCTTTCTTCAAAAGGTGTTTTATTAAAATATTGATTAATACTTTCCTCTGCGCAAAGACAGTTAGAAACAGGAACTATAACATTGCTGTGCCGTTCGCTTAAACCGCCGTCATTCAGCTGAAATCTTGCGCGGTAATTAAAATCAGGACCGGAAATCACGTCAATTTTATCGCCGATTTTAATTCCGTTTTGTTCAAAAATATCACAAAGAATCTGCTTTCTGATTTCAACTTGATAGTCACTTTTTACGTGAAGAAGATTGCAGCCGCCACATTTTCCGTAATATTTGCATTCCGGAGTAACTCTGTAAGGTGAAGGTTTTAAAATTGCATTTATTTCCGCAATATCATAATCACGTTTTGATTCTTTTATGTTTATATCAAGTTCCTCGCCGGGAATTGCATAGGGAATAAAAACAGTTTTTCCATCAATCTTGCCAATGGAATTTCCCCCAAAAACAATTTTTTCTGCTATAATCTTCATGCTAAAATAATAACAAATTGGAGTTTTACATGCAAATTAAGAGTTTTTTTAAAACGATGAGCGATGGTGCAGAAGTATGGACAAACAGATGGATACCTGATGAAGAAGTTAAAATCAAAGGAATTGTTGAACTTCATCACGGACTTGCAGAACATTCTATGCGCTACGATCGGCTTGGAACGATTTTTGCAGAAAACGGATATATTTTTAATGCTTATGATTTTCGCGGTCACGGTCGCACTGCAGAAAGTGCAAAGTCAAAAGATAAAGGCGATTTTGGAATTCTTGCTGATAAGGATGGATTTAACCGCTGTGTTGAAGATTTAAACGAACAGATTGAAAGTTTAAAAACAGAATTTCCAGGAGTTCCAGTCATTCTTTTAGGCCATTCCTTTGGTTCATTTGTTTCTCAAGGCTATATTGAAAAATATTCTGATAAAATTACGGGCTGTATTTTGTGTGGCACTGCTGGTCCTAGAAAATTGCTTGTCGGAAGTGGCAAAATAGTTGTTGATATTCTTAAATTTTTCCGTGGTGCAAAAACTGTTTCACCTTTTGTTACTAAACTTGCCTTTGGTTCATACAATAATCACATAAAAAATCCAAAAACTTCAAATGACTGGCTTTCTAAAAATCAGAACAACGTTCATATTTACGAAATGGATCAGTGGTGCGGTTTTCCACTGCCAATAGGATTTTTTGCCGACATGATGAGTGGTCTTAAGCAGATTCATAAATCATCGAATATCAAAAAAATATCAAATAATTTGCCAATTTATTTTATTTATGGCTCAGAAGATCCTGTCGGAGATTACGGCAAGACAATCAATAAACTTTATGCAATTTACCAAAAAAATGGAATAAAAAATTTGGAAATAAAAGCATATGACACTCTTCGTCATGAATTGTTCAATGAAGAAGAAAAAGAAATTATAGAAAAGGATGTTCTTACCTGGATTGAAAAAACTATCCGATAAGAATATATTAAATAAATCGTGTATTACAGATATGGTTCGGACAGTAAAGGAAAATTAGTAAAAAAAGCTGTCGTTTATACAAAAGATGAACATCTTATACCACATAACAAAATAGATCAGGATGCACTGCAGATTATTAACCGCCTTAAAGATATGGGATTTACAAGTTATATCGTTGGCGGGGCAGTGCGGGATTTAATTGTCGGTAATGTTCCTAAAGATTTTGATATTGTTACAAGTGCAACACCTTCCAAAATTAAAAGAATTTTCAGAAATTCCAGAATAATTGGCAGAAGGTTTCGTCTTGTTCATGTAATTTTTGGTACAAAAGTTTTTGAAGTCAGTACTTTTCGTTCAAATGCAGATGGTTCTGTGGGCAATGATTTTGGCACTATAGAGCAGGACGTTTTGCGCCGTGATTTTACACTCAACGCCCTTTATTATGATCCGATACAGGAACTTGTTATTGATTATGTTAACGGCATGCGGGATATAAAAAAGCATCAAATTCGACCGGTAATTTCCCTTGATACAATTTTTGTTGAAGACCCAGTAAGAATGTTGCGTGCAATAAAATATTCTGCAACAACAAATTCAAAAATGTCACACAGTTTGAAGCATAAAATCAGGACAAATGCCAATCTTCTGTCACAAATTTCGCCTTCAAGGCTCACTGAAGAATTGCTGAAAATTATCAACAGTCCTTATGCTTTTGAAATTGTAAAAGAAGCACTTGATTCGGATCTTTTTATGTATCTTCAGCCAGCTGCAACAAATTTGATTTATGACAGCCGTGATTTTGAAAAAAACTATCTTGAAAGCATAAATCAATTGTCAAAATTAAATCAGTCAGAAGCTGAAAAAACTGAAAAATCAGTAAGGCTCGGACAAAAACTGACATTTTTAATAAAGGACTTTATAGAAACGCTCACAAACTGGTCGGAAGAAACTAAAGAAAAACAATTTGCATCAGAACTTTATTCAAAAACCTGGACTCAATGCAGAAATTTTATTCTGCCGATGAATCCTGTCAGAAAAGAACTGGAATTTGCGGTAAAAAGTGTTCTTATTTCTCTTGGTGTAAATATAAAAATCAAAGAACCTAAAGATAGGGCGGAAAAAACTGGAAAATCACCAAAAAAGCCAAGTCAAGGGCATCTCTAAAAAATCATTTTCGATGTTTTTTTAGAGATGCTTTCGAGTTTTAATTCGTAAAAATACAACGAATTAAAACATCGCGTTTTCAAAGATACCTCTAAAAATTGCAATTTTTAGAGGTTCCCTCAAAAAAAATCGTCGGTCGCAAAAACTGCTAAAAATGATTCTACTTTGTCATGATTTTATCAATAATGATATTAACTTCTTCAATTAAGATTCCTGTAAAACTTTCAATTTTGTCTATGATATACTGCTGAAGTTTGTGAATTTTTCCCGTCAATTGCGTGCCAAACGGTACGTCAATTGTCACAAGAAGTTTATAGCCGTGTGCATCAGTTTTGATTGAAATCTTTTTTACTTTTATGTCAGGATCGCTTTCAAAAACGCAACGTATAACCATTTGTGTCAGTGCCGCCTCCGAAATTTCAAGTCTTCCTTTCTTTGAAAATTCCGGTTGTACAATAGATTTTTCAAAAGTTTTTTCTTTGCCTTTTTTTATAAAATTGCGCCGTGCAAAAAAATCCCGCACTGAAGATGAAAATATCTGAGGATATTTCCGCCTGATTTCAATACTTTGAACTGGAATAACGTGTTTTCCTTCAATATTTCTGGATTTTTGTGCCTTTTCAATTTCTTCAGGGGTTGCAATTTCTTCAATGTGAATCATTTTCATCGGTTGTGGTAATTGAAGGCGTTCCGTAATTTTTATTACCATTTTTTCCGAAGTACCAAGTACCAAAAGTTTTTTTATATGAGATTTTTTTAGCACCTTTGCAACTTCATCGCGCTGATTTTTATCATCAAAAAGTGCAACACGAACCGCCCCCATATAAGTTTTTTCGCGTTTTGCAGTCCGCCCCGCAAGAATTTTATCATCCTGAATCAAAAGTCCGTCATCAATAATTGCCTGAATTCCATATTGTGCTGCAAGCGACTTTGAATGATAACTTTTTCCCGTTCCGCCCTGGCCAACAAGAGCATAAACCTGCATTTTTCTGAATTTGTTTTTAAATAAATCTAAAAATTTGCTCATCGTTGCATAAATTATAGTGCATTTTTTTTTTATTGGAACCTCTAAAAATTGCAATTTTTAGAGGTAACTTAAGCGAATCAAGTGTGTTAGAGCTTTCACATCAAAACTCGTTGCATACAATCTTTCCACCGACAACAAATATTTTCTTTCCCCCTCGCAATTTTATCCATTCTTCCTTAGAACTTTTTAACTTAACTAAAGTAAGTCCAAAATTTCAAGTATATCCGTAATTTCGTTAAATATTTCTTCAGTTTCTATCTGCACAAAACAGACTTAATTTTTTTACTACATCGCTAAAATTTCAATTTTTAGAGGCTATTTAATTGGTTATTTATATGATTGCCTTTTTTTTTATTCTTACAAAGGATATACTTATTTTATGGCTAAGAAAGTTTTTTTAGGCGGAAAAGGTATTACAAAAAGAATCAGCATAGGTGGGGATTCGCCTGTTTCGTTACAGACAATGTGGAAAGAAAATATTGATGATATTTGTTCAAATAATAAAAAACTTGATGAAACCTTAAAAAAAATAAATCAACTAAAGATGCTCGGATGTGATATTCTGCGTTTTGCTGTTCCTGACATTCCTAGTGCAAAAGGTTTGTGTGAAATTGCAAAATATACAGATATGCCTCTTGTTGCTGATATTCATTTTGACTATAGGCTTGCATTGGAATGTTTAAAAGGAAATGTCGCTGCAATCAGAATTAATCCCGGAAATATCGGGGTATTTGAAAATACTCGGAAAGTTGTAGAAAATTGCCGTGAAAATGGTGTTGCAATCAGAATTGGAATTAATTCCGGAAGTCTTCCTAAAGATTTGCAGGAAAAAATCAGTAAAGGATTGATTACTCGCGCAGAAGGTTTATGCGAAAGTGCGGTTCGTGAAGCAGAAAATTTTGAAAAACTCAAGTTTGAGCAGTATATTGTCAGCATGAAATCTTCTGATGTAAAAGAAACTATCGAGTGTAATGAATTTTATTCAAAAAAATATTCAAATCCTTTGCATTTGGGAGTCACAGAAGCCGGTCCTCTGATTGGAGGAATTGTAAAATCGTCAATTGCGTTTTACACACTGCTCAATGAAGGAATCGGTGATACAATCCGCGTAAGTCTTTCCTCTTCTGAAGAAAATGAAGTTATTGCAGGTCTGAATATTTTAAAAGAGTGTGGAAAACGACAAGGCGGAATCAGAATTGTAAGTTGTCCCCGTTGTGGCAGAATTGGTTTTGACGTACATTCTTTTGTGAACAGATGGCAAAACAGGCTTCTTTCAATAAAAACTCAAAAAGAAATAACAATCGCAATAATGGGCTGCGTTGTAAACGGTCCTGGCGAAGGTAAACACGCCGATTTAGGAATTGCCGGCGGAAAAGACAAAGTCATCATCTTTAAAAAAGGTCAAATAGTGCAAACAATTGACTCTAAAAATGCCGATAAAGTATTTGAAAGTGAATTAAACTCTTTGATACAGGAATAATTTTTTATTATGTTTAAAAAATCTTTTTTCAGTATATTTTTTCTTTTAACAGGCGTGCTTTTTGCTTCAACCTTAAATAATTCTGATTATAAACTTTTGTACCGTGAAGCTTTACATTTTTTTGATAATGGCGATTATGGAAAATCTTTTAGTCTTGCAGAAGAGGCAATAACTTCAAAAAAGCAATTATGCGAAACTCAGACGAAGATTTTAAGCGATGCGATTGCCGTTCGTCAAGTCAGAAAAGTCGGAAATAAAATTGATTCAGTTTTAAAAGTTTTGTATGAACGTGATGAATATGACACGGCGAAAATCATTAATTCTTATGTAAAAATAAAAGGAACTGATTTTTTTGAAAACAATATCCAGAATCTGATTTTTTACATCAAAGAAAATTCGGATTATCCTGAAGCGCAAAAATTGCTCGGTGATATTTATAAATTGGAAGGAGAGTATGATTTTGCCGAATCTTTTTATAAAACTGCCCTTGAAAATGCAAATGTTCTTGAAATTCCAGATGAAAAATATGAAATTCTCTATCAACTTGCAGAACTTAGTCGACTGAATGATGATTTTGATTCTTATGAACTGCGTCTTTTGAATATTCTTACCGAAGATAAAAATTTTTTGAATAATACTTTAATTACTGCAATGGAAAATACGATAGCTCAAGATAGAAAAGAGTCTGTTGAAAAGTTTTTTTCTCTGTATCGTGCAGATTCTTTTTATTGTCTCAAAGCATACAACGAATTAACAGAGTATTATTTTAATCAAAATCAAAATGAAAAAGCACTGAAATTTGCCTGCCTTAGTGTAATTACAGGTTTTACAAGACTTTACAATGTGATA
Organism: bacterium; assembly: GCA_963648145.1. Lineage (GTDB taxonomy): Bacteria > Spirochaetota > Spirochaetia > Treponematales > Treponemataceae > Treponema_D. The sequence continues at coordinate 7,769 of CAVJCY010000061.1, forward strand.
AATGACCGTGATATTAATTTTGAATATACAAATCTTGGTGATTTTTTCCAGCAAATTGTAAATTTTCCGGACGTAAACAAGTGGGCTGGTGAAAATGAAGTCTGGAAGAGTTTTAATAAACTTTCTGAAGTTTGTATAAAATTAAATTACAAAAATTTTGCCGAGAGCTTTCTGAAGACTATTATTCAGTTTTCTCCAGATGAATATTGGCAGAAAAACGCAGTCTTGCAGTTGTCCTACCTGTAAAATCAGAAGATTTGAAAAGAGTTACCGATTTTTTTTCGTTCGTTTTTTTTTGTGTTTAGTGTTCAAGGTTACTCGTATAGGTTACCTCTAAAAATTGCAATTTTTAGAAGTAACCTAGTAGAAAAGTCCGACACCAAACGAAAATTCTACTTTTGAAGTATCAGTGTTCCGCCAGTTCATATTAAGATAATCACTGAATAAAAGGCGTCCAATGTCAACACCGACACTTGCACGAACCGTCATACTTGACCATTTTTTTGGAAATACAAGTGCTTCAAAACCAGCGCAGTAAAAACCATCTTTTGGATCAAAATATTTTCCAGTCATTTTATTTTTTATGAGTGCTGCATCAATAAACGGAGAAATCTGGAAATCAAAATTAATTATGTCCCACGGCAGATTTGTTTTTAAAATTTGCAGAGGAAAATCAAGATTTAATACAATAGCTGATGTTGTAAGACAGGATTTTCCAAAAGCTTCATCAGAGTAAAGCTGATCATCACGAATGCCTCTAAGCCTTTCTCCAATTTTTCTTCCATCATTTTTTTCGAAAGTTCTGTCATTAAGAATATAATTTGCATAAAAATAAAGGTTTGTGTTAATTCCGACTCTGTTTAAGAAGTGCCAGTCTTTTATATTCCAGTTGTTAAACTCAAATTTACGAAATAAGAGTGCGTCTATTCCAATTTCAGTGTAAAAAATATTGCGAGGAACATTATAATTAAAAGAATTAAAAAACGTCACGTCATAACCGTTGCGCATATTTTCAGACCAATTAACGCGGTTACTGTAAACAGAATGTCCTGCAGTTATTAATGGACTTAAAAGATCTGTATTTTCTTCGTTGATTCCGTTCTTGTCCCAGTTTAAAACTGCTTCAACGTATGGCGAATATTTCAATTCATATTTATTTAAGATTTTTGTGAGTGTGATAGGAACTGAAAATTTAAAATCTTCCTTGAAATAAAAATTATCTTCGTAATCTTTATAATCAAAATCATTGATAACATACTGATAGGCTTCAAGCGTAAAAGTAAGATTTTTTATCGGAAGTTCAAATTTAAATCCTGTTTTTGCGTTCCATTCCGGCATTATCTCGCCAAATGTATAAGAAAAACTGTCCTCATTTACCCAAGTAACGTCAAAAACTCCCAAATCAAATGGAAAATCAAAATCAAAATTAAAACCAATCTGATTTGTCTTATTGTCAGACTCCTGAGAGGCAAACAAAATAAAAATATCAGTAGAAAGTGTATTCAAAGTGCCAAGAAAATTGGTGTCTTTTATTTTAAATTTTAAATTCAGCCCGTTATTTGAATCATATTTTGGATAAGGAACGGCAAGAAGATGAAACGAATCTTTTACAAAAACTTCTAAATCAATTAACGTAAGATTTTCGCTTTCTGTTCTTGTTTCGTTTACCTCTATAGTTTCAAATGCGCGCAAGTTTGCAAGTCGGACTTTGTAATCATCAAGATATTTATTTAAATCGTCTTCATTTGTAAAAATCTGATTTGTATCAATCGGCACATTAAGCGAAATTGCGTACGGATTTGTCCGGCCAAAGATTTTCCAGCCACAGCCCGTAACATTGTAATTTACACTGTTAATTTTATAGCCGTCTGCAAATGATAAAAAAGAAATCAAAACAAAAAATATGTTTGCACAAAAAAGATTCTTAATTTTTCTAGTTAACATTAGTATGCGCCTTTTCTGCTTAAGACAACCCAAACTGATTTTATGATTATCCACAAATCAAGCCAGATTGACCAGTTTTGAATGTAAAATGTATCGAAAAATATTCGTTCATCGTAAGTTGTTTCGCTGCGACCGGAAATTTGCCACAGTCCCGAAAGTCCAGGTGTAACGGAAAGTACCAAATCCTTGTGGCTACCGTACATTTCTGTTTCTTCCTGAGTGACAGGGCGAGGCCCTACAAAACTCATCTGACCTAAGAAAATATTAATCAGCTGAGGTAATTCATCAAGGCTGGTTTTTCTTAAAAATTTCCCGAATTTTGTAACGCGCGGATCATCGCTGAATTTTCGTTCTCTTTCCCATTCTTCGCGGCGGACAGGATCATTTTCAAGAATTTCTTTTAGCATTTCCTGTGAATTTACGTTCATTGAGCGGAATTTCCAGCATTTAAAAACCTTTCCATTTTTTCCAATTCTCGGATGTCCATAAAACGCAGAACCTTTTGATGTAATTTTTACGAGTATAATCAAAATCAAAAATACAGGAATTAAAATCGGCGAAAAAAGCAGAATCATAAAAATATCAAAAAGTCTTTTTATTGCAAGGTTAATTCCAAATGTCAGGTTGTGAGTTGAAGCAAATCCGATAAGCCCCGCAATATCTTTAATCTGTTGAGTGGTCGTAAAACTCGTCTGCCTTATAGAAACAGAAATTGTATACCTGTACTTTGTCATGATTGGAGAAGTGTCGTCCTGAAAATCACAGAGGATTGCCGTTTTTATGTTTACTTCGTGAATCACTTTGATAATTTCTGTATTTTTTGAAGAGAAAACCGGAATTCCCTTATAATATTTTTGTTCGCCATCAGTGTCTGTAAAACTTGAATCAATTATTACCGCCGGATGATAACCAAGATTTTTATTTTTCAGAAGTTTATCAACAATTTCTTCGCAACTCTTTCCATTACAATAAATTACGCACGGAACTCCCCACCATTTAAAACGGCTGAACTGAATTTTTGCAAGTTCGCGGTTTGCCGTAAGCAGAATGGCCGCAAGAATAAAAGCTATGATAAAAGCAATTATTATCTGCCGAGTCTGGCTAGATGCAATAATTTTTTCAAGAAAATGAGTTGGTCCTGCATTAGAAAAAACAACGAGAGAGGCAATCATCATAAAAGAAATTAATGTCGCTCCGGAAAATCTGCGCATTTCTTCCGCTGAAGAAATCATAATTCCCGGATATAAACCAAAAAAGGCAAAAAGTAAAAATATAAAAGGGAAGAAAATACAGTAATTTACGAAAGACTTAAAATTTATGTCATTCATTGCAAAAAGATTTACAAGAAAAAATCCAAGTCCAAGGCAAAGTGTAAGTGTAAAGAAATCAACAATTCCAAGTGCAAGCCCACATCTGAATGAACTTGTGGAATTAAATCTTGATTTCAGATATTTTTTCAGTTCAATACTATTCATTAACACATCTCAAAACAAAAGTTTATAAGACATTATATCAAAAAAATGTCATATCGTATATAAAAGGCTTTCTCTAAAAAATCATTTTCAATGTTTTTTTAAAGACTTTCGAGTTTTAATCCGTTGATATAGCACGAATTAAAACATCGCGTTTTCAGAATTACCTCTAAAAATTGCAATTTTTAGAGGTTCCCAAAAACAAACCGGTGTTTGTGTGATTGACAGCACGTATCAAGATTTTGCGGATGGATGATTTAATTCATTTATATCAATAGCTTGTTGATATATATTCAGAAGTTTTTCTGTTAATGGTTCCATACTCCATTTTTTACTCCATTCTTTTGCTTCGTTTGATTTTTTTTCATAAAGAACTTTGTCTGATAAAAGTTGAACTACTCTGTTTGAAAATTCCTGAAGGTCATTTTTTACCATAAAGCCACCGTTATCACCTTGCATGACATCTACAGTTCCCATTTCACCAATTGCAACGACAGGTAAGCCTGTACGCATTGCTTCAATTGTAACAAGACCTTGAGTTTCTGTAAGACTTGAAAAAACAAAAATATCTGCAAAATTATAAAAATATGCAAGTTCATCACGTTTACAATAGCCTGTAAAACAGATATTCCATGAATACGGATAAGTTTTTGCCTCTTTTTTTAGATTTTCCAGTTCTGGTCCGCCGCCAACAATCAAAAGTACGGCATCTGTAATTGTTTTTCTTACTTCACCTAGCATTTTGAATAGAAAAGAAATATTTTTTTCGATGCCAATGCGACCAACATAGAGAAGAATATGTTTTTTCTGAATTTTTGGAAAAATCTTATGGAGTCTGTTGAAAAATAAGTATTCGTAAGATTTATTATAAGTCGTTACATCATCGTTTATGCCGGTTGGCAGAATTTCATAAGGCTTTTTTATTTTATAACGTTCTATTGTTTGTCCAATTCGTTTTGTAGGTGCAATATTAATGTCTGCACGTTTTAGAAAGAATTTCACGAAATCTTTTCCCATGGAACGAAGTGTTTTAGTTGGCAGCATGTGCAAATAATTCGGAAAGTAATCTTCCCACATTGTATGAAAAGTATAAACAGAAGCTACATGACGGTGTCTTGCATACATTAATCCAAAATAACCGATTATAAATTCACTGTTGATATGAATAACATCAGGATGAATTTCATCAACGGCATGTTTTACTTTATTCCAGGTATTAAGTTTTACAAGACGATCTTCCTTTGACCATATTAACGGATCCGAAAGTACTCTCAAGACTTTTATGTTTTCGTTCTGAGGTATTGTGTCATCGTAATAACAGCCTGGAATTGGTTTCTTTTGTTTTCTTTTTGTTTTTACATCTTCATAATCAGGGCAAACGATAAATACATGATGTCCCATTTTTGTAAGTTGTTCGGAAAAAGACTTTATAGAAACTACAATTCCGCTTACACGAGGATAATATGCTTCGGTGAACATTACGATATTCATTAATATTTGCCTGCCTTATAGAAACTGAGAATATTTTAACAAGTTGGACATATTATTGCGATATATTTTGAAATAAAATTTTAGGGGAAGCTCTAAAAATGAGTTTTTATCTTTCCAAATTGTAAAAAACTGCGAAATATGATTAAATCAACGAGAGGGATTTGAATGTCTTTTACAAAAAAGTTTTTCTTTTCGGTCGTTTTTTTGACTGGACTTTCGGTTGCTTTTGCAAATTCCAGAACAAAACGTGAACTGGTGCCTTGTGGAAGCTGGATTTATGATTCATTACAGATTCTTGCAATTCAAAACGGTAAAGTTGATTTTAGTGACAATGCACCTTTAACTGTGAGTGAAATCAAAAACTTTCTTTCTGAGTATGATTACGAAAATTTAAATGAAAACTGCAAAATTCAGTACGATAAAATTGAATCATATTTTGAAGAACAGAATTTTGCATTGAACTGCGGATTTTTTTCAGCCGGAGTTGGTGCAGAAGTAAATCTTGAAGGTTATTTTAAGGGCAATGATAATATTGACTGGACTTATGACCGTTACAAAAAACAGCCGTTTCTGGCAATTCCTGCAACTCTCGCTCTTTCTGATTATTTAACAATGAACACAACGCTTGAACTTCAGCAAAACCGTTCATATAAAGACCATAACAATAATTATTTTAATATTCCCTATAATCCAAATCAGTTTGATATAAATTTTCCGGATAACGGATATCTGTCCTGTGGTTTTGATTTACCGGCAAATACTTCATTAAACTTCCGCATTGGAATGGGTGAGCAGAGCATAGGACGCAGTCTTTCGGGCAGCATTATTTTCAGTGACTATATGTCCGGTGCGTCTTGGGCAAATCTTGAAATTTTTTCACCAAACATAAAATACAACATGAACGTTACTCAGTTTAATGTTGATAAATATATGTATTCGCACATTCTGGATTTAAGATTTTTCAAGAAAGTTCAGTTCAGTGCCATGGAAAGTATTTTAGTTTATGCTCCTTTAGAACTGAGATTTTTAAATCCTCTTACAATTTTTCACGGCATGACCCCGTGGCTTGATTATTCTGGCAATGGCAGCGAAAGTAACACTTGTGCCTATATGTGTTTTAAAGTTGCATATTCTCCAGTAAAATATTTAAGACTTTACGGACTTTATGCTCAGGATCAGTATCAGTGCCAGTATGAGCTTATAAACTGGCCAGACGACGTTACTCCAAACGGACTGGGATTTCAAGTTGGCGCAGAAAGTTATATTCCTCTGAAAAATGGAAATCTGCATTTCTGGATTGAAGGTTATTATGCTGACCCATATCTTTACATCAAAGAAGATCCTGCATGGTCACTTGTAAGAACTTATCAGGAAAATATTGGCGACAAAGGAATTTTTTATGAATGGGTAGGAAGTCCTTTTGGCCCTGATACAATTGCCGGTGAATTAAATGCCGGCTACGATTTTGATGAACGCTGGTCTGTTAATTTCAATTATCTTTTTAAGGCTGGCGGAGAATATTCAGGAACTAAGGTCTTTGACAATTTAAAATGGGGTGGACACACAACCGGCGAACTTTCTGAATCTTCAAAATCTGACTGGGCATACCCGATTGGCAGCAAAACTGACGAAGCTCTGCAGGCAGAAGCAAAAAGACGTCAGGCTTTAATTTCCCCGTCAGGAATTCCAGAATATCTGAACAGAATAGCGGTTCGATCTTCTTATAAAATTAACGATTATTTAAATGTTGCGGCACAGGGGGCTTTTGTTTTTGTTTACAACAGAAATAATGTGGAAGGAAACTTTCAGTGCGGTCCGGAATTTGCCGTAACCTTAAAATTAGATGTAACAAAATTAGTCAGGAGTTTTGTTTATGGAATGTAAAAGAACAAAAAAAATACTTTCCGTCATTTTATGTTTAATGCTTTGCTCATCTGTTTTTGCACAGATGTCAGCAGATCCTTCGCACAGTTTTTATGCCGATGCTCAAAAATGGGAATCTTACGGTCTTATAGAAAATCTTCCGCCAATAAGACCTTATCCGTTTAATGTTATAAGAAAAATCCTGCAGACAGTAATTGTTTCCGGTGACGAAAATGAATCAGCCGTTGCAGAAGAATATTTTGAAGAACTTACCGGCAAGCCTTTTAATTTTGCCGTAGAAACTGGCGTTACTTTAAAAGCCAGCGACAAAACTTCCTTTGCCGGAGTTTTCTTTCCAAAAGTTTACGGAGACATTGGTCTTTTTAATGATTTTGTCGGAATTGGCTACAAACTCGGATTTGCCGGTTACACAGAAACTGCAAAGAATTATTTAAACAATTATGTTCCAATGTTTAGTTTTTTAACTCACGACACCTTGCAGGATCCTGGTGAAATCTGGAAATTCAAATTTTATCTTGACACAAACGATGTCGTAAGTATTGGTAATACAAATATTTACGTTCAGTTAGGCATTAGCAGGCTTGGTTATGGTTCATTTTTGAACGACGGTCTTGCCTTAAATGACAATGCATATCATATGCCAAACATTACTTTCACAGTAATTCAGCCACGATGGAACTACAGTCAGCTTTATGCAGCCCTCGGTGCTACAAAAAATTATGACGGTTCTGGACTTATGGCAAACAAATACCTGGCATTCCATCAGTTTGAATTCAAAATCAATCAAAAAATGTCACTTGCATATTATGAAAATATAATTTTTGGCAAGCGTTTTGATTTTTCTTACATAATTCCTGCTCCTTACATGGCAATACAAGGAATTGGCGGTTGTGATGACAATCTTCAGATGGGACTTAAATTTAATTTCAAACCTGTAAACGGACTTTTGTGGGCAACAGATTTATTTGTGGACGACGTAAACTTCAACGACCTTGTAAAATTCAAATTTGACACAAAACTCAGAATTGCAGCCGCAACTGGCGTAATTTACAATCCTAAAAATTCAATTTTTTCTAATATTTCCCTAAAATATACGCTTGTTACACCTTATACATATTCTCACTGGCAGTACACAGACGATGTTGCTCAGACAATTTATGCAGATACTTACAACTATCAGGCTTATACAAACAACGGTTATTCAATCGGTTCAATTTTGCCGCCAAACTCAGATCAAATAAAAGCAAGTTTTGATTTAAAACCCTTTAAAAATCTAAAATTGACAGTAAATCTTGGATTTGCAAGGCACGGAAATTCCGCAGAAACTCTCCCGACTAGCGAAGCACTTTATTATATTCTCGATCAGAACAAAGAAGCCTATGCTACGGACGGCAGTATCAATCATCACGCAATGATTGGTACAAATAATGGCCTTGTAACTGACGGCAATGCTGATTATCTTGACTCAGCCTGGAATCATCTTAATTTCTTGAATCAGGAACACAAAATGTACATTTTCCAGGGCGGACTAAATGCTGTTTATACTGTCGGAAAATGGAAGTGGGGGGCTTTGTCGCTTAAAGCAAGTTACAATGCAGAATATATCGTAAACAAAGGCGTAGATTCAAATCTTTATCCGTCGGCACTTACAACTTACGATGAAACAACAAAAACTTATACTTACAACGGCGTAACTTACACTTCTGCCGATGACCTTGTCGCCGCCTATAAAATAGACTGGACTTCAACTTTTACAAATGTATTTAATAATTACTTTTATGTAGGAATTGAATATAAATGGTAATTTTTTTTATGGAAACCTCTAAAAATTGCAATTTTTAGAGGTAACTCTGAAAACGCGATGTTTTA
>CAVJCY010000062.1:0-16348 GCA_963648145.1 bacterium
CTGTCAACAGTTTTTTAATTTTTCACTAAGAAAAATAATTTTTTCTTAGTGAATTTGTTTAAAATTTGGAAAAGTCTGTCTAAAAATGTTCGGCTAGTTTTATAAAATTATCTAAAAACCTAAAAAGACAAGAATTTTTTCTTCATTTCATAACAAACTTAAAACACCCTTAGACTGCACTAAGGCAGCCTTTTTTTGAGAAAAGTAATAAGTATCTGTTTTAGATAATTAGGCAAATTTTCTTTTAGGTTTTACCTGAGATAAAACTACATCATCTATATCAAAATAAACTTCTCTGAATTTCGGTTTAGCGTTCCGCAGGAAAATTCTTTCAATTAAATCTTTCATAACTTCGGGCATTGAGCCACTTGAATCCGTTTCTACAAGTTGAGGTATATAACGTATTTCTGTATTTTTTTCTGTTGTTACCCATATTCCTTCTTGTTCATTCAAGTTGATAAGGATTTTTTGTTTTGGAAGTTCTTTACAAAAAAATCTGTATCCTTTTAATTCAAAAACACCTGCACTGTCAGTATTGCCTGGGAATGTTGCTTTTAACACTTTACTAATTTCATTCATATCAGCCTTAACAAATTTTGTTTCTTTTGATTTTGGCTTTTTGGGAAACCATTTTTTATAGATTTTCGGAAATTCATTTTTCAAAAATTCGTTTGCCTGTTCTATTGTTTTTATTCCTTTTAATTTAAATAATGTGGGAAGCCTGTGTTGAATTGTTTGCCAAAAGCGTTCAATTCTACCTTTTGCTTGTGGAGAATGTGCAGGGAACATATCAACTCCTAAATTTTCCATCATCAAGCCAAACTGAGTTAAATGTTTTTCGCCATCATCTATTTTTTTGTTGTTAACGAAAAAAACAGAAGCTTTATCAGGATAAAGTTGTTCAGGAATTCCATATCTTTCTGCCATATTTCTAAACGCTTCTATGTAGCCCAATGTACATTCATTTTTGGTCATATAAAGTCCTGCAGGATAGCCAGTTGCATCATCGACAAAACCTTGTATGCAATATTTATGTCCGTTCTTAAACCAGTCAAATGGAGTTCCGTCTGCTTGAACGAGTTCCCCTGTATGTTCTTTCCGTTCTCGCAGGAGATGAGTTTTTGTATTCTTTTTTCCACGTTTTTTGATCGGTGAGTAATAACCTGTGCTGTTTAAAATCTTTTTTACCCAGGAAACACTTGCTTTTATATTATAATCTTCTTCAAGAATCTCGGTGAAATATGTATAAGAAACATCTTCAAATGGATTTTCGCCTTCAATTTTTGTGTTTTTAAAAATATCAATTATGATGAGCCGTGTTTTTTCTTTAACTTCATTCTTACGGTGTTTTCCAATATTCCCGTGAATAAAAGCTAAATCGCCTTTTATTCTAAAATCAGCAATTTTTTGATAAACGGTTCTAAGAGTACAGGCAAGATTCATTGCCGTTTCCAATGCTGTCATTTCTTTGTTCATACATTGAAGAATATATTTTTTTCTCAAAGCCTGTGATTCATTTAGTTCTATTGTAACCATAAGTTTCCTCCTAGCGATACCCTTTAAAACTAAGAGAATGTTCTTTGAATTGTCAAGTTTATTTTTCAAGTAGATTGACCGTCACGTGGCGGTTTTTGCTTCTGCAAAGAATATTGCTTTAAGTCTGAATTATTTTATTTATCTTCAAGAAAAATATTTAGATTCATTTCCATTGCTTCGGCAAGTCTTTTAAGTACATTTATAGTTGGATTTGCTTTTCCGTTTTCAATTCTGCTTATATCAGCCTGAATAATTCCTGTCATTTTTGAAAGTTCTATTTGAGAAATTTTTTTTGCTTTTCTTGCTTCTGCAAAGGATAAATAGGTTTTCTTATCTTTCAATTTCATAGCCGACATTCTTATTTATTTGTTTTTTCTGTGTAGAAATACCAATTTTGTTATTTAGAGATTTTATATTTAAAATCTCCCCTTTTTCAGATGAGAAAATTAATTCATTTTTTCCAATTTCATCTCTAAAGTAAATTTCAATTTTATCAGTTTTTCCGGACTCATAAACAGTCTTAATATTTGTCGTAAGGTTCTCACAGACTAAATCGTGATGTGTTTTATCCGTCCAACGAGCTTCGTTTGTTCCATTTATCTCATCAACTTTTTGCATAGCAACATATCTTTCTTTGCAAGATTTCCAACTTAATTCTTTGGAACAAGTCTGAATCATTACTTCGGTTTTATAACCATTTTTTTTCATTTTTGAAAGTGTCTTTATTGGAGTTTCTGAGGTTCTAAAAGTTCCCTCAATTACAATGTTATATTTATTTTTTATAGCCTTATTTAAAACGGCTTCTGCCATTTTGCCACTATATTCAGCAGTATATCTTGGAGAATCTTTACCATAAAGTTTTTGGAATTCATTATATTTTGGATGATACTTTCTAAAATCATCTGCATTGATAATAACTATATTTTTATAGCATTTTTCATTTGCTAATTCATTCAAATAACTTTTTCCAGCGCCAGGCTGTCCTCCTAAAACATAGCCTCTAGGGAAAATTTGGGAACTTGGATTTATTTTATATTTTTCCAATGTATCATTCCAAACTAAGTCAAAAGTTTGTTTTATAATTCCATCAGTTTCCATATTTTGATACCATAGATTTTACCATTTTTACAGTACCCTCAAAATCAAATACTTCTGGCGAATTTTCAAGCAAAGCAGCATTTAAATTATATAATGCCTGTCTTGTTAGCGTATCATTTACTTTTAATGTAGTTAATTTTGCGATAGCTCCATTAACCATTTCCATCATTGCATCTTTTTCCATTAAGGTTGCCATATTTGCCTCCGTATATTAAGTATATGTCTAAACATATAGAGATGTCAAGGCGATTAGTTTCTTCTCGTACCATTCTTTTTTCAACAGAAATATCAGCATCTTCTAACTCCTCCTTTTCAAGTAGATTGACCGTCACGTGGCGGTTTTTCATTTTAATTCTTCTTTTCAAACACGAATTCAATCTTACTTTCAGCATTTAGTTTGAACTTACAATCAAATGCTTTCCCCTCTTTATTTGTACAATGTTTAATTTCTGTTTTTTCTCCATTGCAAAGTGTTTTCACATCTTTTTCTGTGAGTTTTGCACCTGCGATCTTTTCCCAAAGAGTGAATTTGCAGCCGTCTTTATAACCTGTGCAATACCAGTTTGATTTTCCTTTGCGGATTTCTTTTTTGCAGATTGGGCAGATAATTCCAGTTGTTTTACTAACGACTTCGATTTTAATTTCCTGTGAAATTGCATTGCGAACAAAGTCTTTTGTATCTTCTAAAAACTTATTCGGATTTTTATCTAAACATTCTTCCCAATCAGTTGTTGCAGAAATATCAGCAAGGCTTTTTATTGCAGAACTTCTAACGGCTTTTAAAAGATTTACACCTAACGTTGTTGTAATAAAGTTTTTCTTTTCTTGCGTGATATAGCCTTTTTCTAAAAGTTTAGGAATAAATGTATGGCGAGTTGCAGGAGTTCCTAATCCGACAAGTTTTTGAACCGTCACGTGGCGGTCGAGATTTTTGGAATCTGCTGAAAGATTTTTTGGATTTTCCATAAAGGATAAAATACTTGCCTCGTTAAAATATGCAGGCGGTTTTGTCCATTTTTGTTTTGTTTCAACATCAATAAGTTTAAGTTCGTTCCAGTTTATATTTTCTAAAGGCTGAATTTCCTCCTGTTCGTCAGATTCTGTGTTCTCTGATTGACTCGGCAAAATTAAGTTCTGTTCTTGTTTTGAACGAATAAGAATATTTTGAATCTCTTTAGATTTAAATCCAGCAAAAATAATTTTCTTTCCTGTAATTTTAAATTTGTTTGAATCTACTTCAAGAATAAAGGTTTGTTTTTCCCATTCACAAGGCGGAAGAAACGCTTCAAAAAATCTGTCAAAAATCAAATAGTAAATATTTTGTTGCTCCTGTGTTGCAGAATCAGGAAGTTCCTTTAACGGAATTAGGGCATGGTGTGCTTCAAGTTTTGAATCGTTAAAACACCTTTTATCAGAAAGAGAAATTTGCATGGAACTTGGGAATGTTTTAAAGTAATCATATTTTTTAGAAAGCGTATCTGCGACTTGCCGGCACAAGTCAACATTTCCGCTTCCCATAACTTTTGATGGCGTTCTTGGATAAGAAACGCATTTTAATTCTTCGTAAAGCGATTGTGTAATCTTTAAAGTTTGAGAAGCTGAATATCCAAAATATTTGAAAGCGTCTTTTTGAAGTGCGTTTAAGTTATAAAGCTGTGGCGGATTGGTAATTTTCTTTTCAACTTTGCTGTCAATGATTTTTGCGTTTTTGCCAATACATGATTTTAACTTTTCTTCATTATCAGAATTATCAAAACTTGAGAATTCAACTTTTTCTGAATCATCTTGAATTTCTATGAAATACAATCCTCTGCAAGTTGAACCGCCACGTGACGGTTCAAAAATTCCTGAGTGCTGATAATATTCTTTTGAAACAAATTTTCTGATTGCTTCACATCTTTGGTCTATTGCTGAAAGAATTGCAGTTTGAACTCTACCAACTGTAAGTTTTGTTCCTGCGGCATTTGAAATATATCTGCAAAAATTCATTCCAACAAGCCAATCTGCGTGCTGGCGAGAAAATCCTTGTTCAGCCAAAATCTTATATTCTGAAAGTGGTTTTACATTTTTTAGTCCATCTAAAATAACTTCTTTTGTAAGAGCTTGTGAAACCCAAAATCTTTTTATTTTAGAAATATCTGTAATTCCTGCCATTAAAAGACATTCACGAGCAATAACTTCGCCTTCACGATCTGCATCTGTAGCGATTATGATTGTATCGTTTTTATGTTGTTTTAGAAGTTTTAAGACAAGTTTTGATTGAGCAATAAGTTTTGTGTCATCAGGTAAACGATAATCCCAATGATTAGGAATTATTGGATAATCAGTTCCGTAGTGACTGGGTAATTCTTCTTTGAACAAATGTCCAACGCAATTTGTAATGTCTGTTGTTGCATTTTGGTAAAAGCCGTTTTTATAAGAGCAATTTAACGCTTTAGCAAAATCTTTTGCGACAGCCGGCTTTTCTGCAAGTATAAGCATAATAGTTTCCTTTCGGGCGAGTAGAAACTATATCTGTGTTTATAAAATAAAATTGTTTTTTATACAAGGTAAAAACCGCCACGTGGCGTTTTTTTTCGCTTTTATGCTAAGTTTTGTAAATAATCAGAAAAAAAATAAATTTTTTACAAAAAAGTAAAAAAAATTAAAAAGGACGCAAGTTAACAAAAAAAGTTTGAATACGTCTGACCTTTTAGGCAAGATAAAGAATTGTGGTGCAACTTCGTTTTCTTCTTATTATAGCGTGTAAAACATTCGTTTTTTATGTTACACAAAGTGAACTTTCTACTATAGAAAACACGTGGTGCAGGTGTTTTTAACAAGAAAAATACCTGAGAATTGATAATTTGAATGTAATTGCAAATTATACAAATTATTGTTGAATTATTACATTTTTTAGGATATAAACAAAAGTATACATAAACTCAGAAAATAACTGACACGTGGCGGTTCTAAAAATATGTATTTTTCAACGAAATTATTAAGCAGATTTTCCAAAGAAATTCTCAAAGACGGATATTTATATTTTAAGGTAGGTTTTGGAATAGAAAATATTGCAGAAGAAAATTTGCAACATAACATTGATATAATGTTTGATACTTGGAAAAAGGGGCTTTATTCCAAACACAGTGTTCTAAGAAAATATCAAAATTACATTAGAAAATTTGTAATTGATTATGATAAACAAAAGAATGACTACACACTTCTTTTTAAGATTTTATTGCAGATAAAAATTTCTGATTATTCAGATGAGCAATTTCCTGAATTAGATGAGTTTAGGTTTAAGGTTATAAGAGAAACGCTGCATTATAACTGGCTTCGTTTCTGGTTTTATGCAACAAACAATAATGAAATCTATTTTGATTTTAAAATGCTGAATTCTAAACTTGAAGCAAATACTTTAATGAAAAACTTGTGTTCAAATCAAAAAGTTGCCGATGCTGCCCGTCATCAAATGTTAGGATTTCATGGCATTTTTAATAAGATACAAAAAGAATATCGGAGTGAAATGAGAGTAAAGAAAATGAACCTCCACGCACAACAGAAGCAAGGGCGTAGTGTTGTGGTCGAAACTGGCGGAGAATAATTTATGGCAAGAGATATAAAAGACATTTTTAATTTTACTCCAAAATATGATGAAGCAGGATATGTAAAAGAAAAATATCACGAAGATTTGTTTAAGGTTAGGAAAGTTCCTTATTCAAAAGATGATATGAAATTATTAAAAAAACTTATGGGACACAAATTTCATTCTAATTTCCGCAACTCATCTTTTGGCGGTGGACGAAACATTGATTGTGTAAATCAAAAAAATCAAAGAGTAACTTTTAAGATGTCCTATAGTCCAAAACTTGATGTTCATAAAGCTTATCTTTCAACATATATGCCACAGGAGAATAAATCTCAAGTTGAAATTAAACCTGTTCTTTTTGGAACGGATAATGAAGAATATGAAAAAAATATGGTCGGTAAGCATTACAAATGTATTTTATCGCCTGAAAATCAGAATGTAGATTTAAAAGTTTTATGCTCTCAGTTTATTAAAAGAATTGAAACAATGACAGGATTTAAACTTTATTGGCAAGGAGCAATTCATAATGATACAGAACACAAGCACGCACATATTTGCATAAACGGAAAAGATAAAAATGGTCGTGAAGTTTATTTTCAGCCTGAAATGATTCAGCGTACAATGCGAGAAACGCTATCTTATATTGCAACTCAGATGGTTGGAGAACGGACTGATACGGAAATAATTGCTGCCCGTGAAAATCTTGTAAATGCAAAAAGATGGACTCGGCTTGATAATAGTATTGAAAATTATTCTGATAAAATTTCTATTAGAATGGTTGATACAGAAATTCAAAACAGACTTGCATTTTTATCTAAGATAGGACTTGCAACAAAAAAAGAAAAATACTACCAGCTAAAGAAAAACTGGAAAGAAGCACTTGTTGCAACAGGAAGATTTAACACATATCTTTCTGAATATAATGAATATAACGGAAATCTTGAATTATTTAAGGGCGGAATAATTACAGGAGAAGTTCAAAAAGTTATTAACTTTGATAAAGATGAATCTTGGAATGATGCACTTATTGTTAAACAGAATGGTAAAAATTATTACGTTCCGGTTGCCCAATTAAAAATTGAAAATTTGCATGGGAAAAGAATTTATATAAATACAAAGGAAACTGAAAAACTTCGTAAAGTTCGTAATGATGAAATCAATATTATTGAAAGTAAAAAAGATAAGGATTTTGAAAGAAATTAAGACCGCCACGTGGCGGTTCCAATAAAACTTATTATTTTCCTTTGTACATTTTTCAATATGTTGATTTAAAAATATAAACAATATAAACTTCAACCTAGTATCTGCTCGCCCACTTTTGGAGATACTATGAGTACAAAAAATTTTCTTCCTAAAGGAAATGCGACAACTTCATTTAATCCGCAACTTGAACATTTTGATATGATTTGCGGACAAGTGATGAAAGAAAACCGCATTTTAAAATACGTTGTAATTGTTTCCTGCCTTGCTTTTTTTGTTTCTATTGGAATTACCCTTTATGCTATTTCTTTGCCAGAATCTATTCCAGTTTTAATTACTATGAATGATTTTGGCGAAACACGTTATGTTGGTGCAGTTTCAAGAAAAAATTATCAGAACTACAATGTTCCCGAAGTTGCCATTCAATATCAAGTAAAAGAATTTATAAATCTTTACAATACACTTTCAACAGACAAAACTGTTATGAATAAATCAATTAAAAAAATCTACCACATTTTAACTTCTACAACGGCTTCTAAATATTCATCGCTTGTAAAAGAAACAAAACCTTTTGAAGATTTTGGAAATCGTACACGAGAAGTATTTTTTCAGACAGAACCTTTGCAATTATCAAAAGATACTTATCAGGTTGATTACACAGTTACAACTCGCCAGCTTTCAGGAAATCTTGTTGATGAATCAAATTACAGAGCGGTTATATCAATAAAAGTTTTACAACCTAGTGATGATGACATTAAAGATAATCCTTTAGGAATTTATATTACTGCATTTGATATGAAACCTTTGGAAATCAAAAAAAGATAAAAGGAAATGAAAATATGAAAAAAATAAGAATATGTATTTTAACAATAGCTGGCTTGAGTTTTTTTTCTTGTACGACAACAAAAGATTTAGAAAATGAAAATAATTTGTTTATTCAAGAATCCAGTCAAGAAACATTGGAAAATGAAGAAAATGAAAATCAAAAAGAAGTTGAAGAATATCTTTTATATGAAAAATTAAAAGTTCAAGATATTGAAGATACTATAATTTATGTAGAAAAACCTGTCTATGTTCCTTATGAACCTGAAAGTTCTTCTACAGATAGAAAAGATGTAAAAGGATATGATGCCGTTGTTGAAAGTTTAAAAGTTGCAACTATAAAACCTGAATTTTATAAAATGGGAACATTTTGGTATCAGTATAATGAAAATCTAGTTTATGAAATTTATGCACAGCCTTATCATCTTACAGATATTATTTTAGAAGCCGGCGAAGTTGTTACAGGAACTCCAAAACTTTCAGAAGATGAAGCCGTTTGGGAACTTACCGCAGATGTTGGAAAAGATTCTTCTACAGGAGCAGATGTTCAACATTTATATATAAAGCCAGCATATTCAAAACTTGATTCAACTTTAATCATTGTTACAGATAGACGTGTTTATCATTTTAGATTAAAGAGTTTTTCTGATACACACATGGCTATGGTTCGTTTTAATTATCCGCAGCAAAAAAATAAATGGCTTAAAGATACACAAGGCAGAAGTTATGAAAATAATTTAGTTCGAGTTTCAAATCCTGAAAATATTTCGCTTGATTATAAAATCAAATATTCAACTTATAAAACTCCGGAATTTTTGCCAAAACTTGTTTATGATGACGGTCAGATGACCTATATTCAAGTTGATGAAATTGTTTTGCAGAAAAAACTTCCTTTAATTTTTAATGAAAAAAATGAAATAGTAAATTACACAGTTGATAAAAATGTTTTTGTAATTCCTCGTTTAATAAATAAAGTTACTTTAAGACTAGGAAAACAAAAAGTAATTATTGAAAAGAAAAAGACAGAAACTTCTAAAGATAATGCTTCAGAAAATACGGAGGTTTCTAATGGAAAATGAAGAATTACTTGATGAAGAAACTGTTTTAGAAGATGAACAAACTGATTTAAAAGAAGAATTAGATTCCGAAGAAGAAGAAACTTTACCACCTGAAGAAACAAGTGGCGGAGAAAAAGTACTTAACGTTGGAAACATTTTTGCTGTAATTTTTATAGTAATAGCAGTTATTATTTTAATTTTAATGATTGCTACAAGCTGTAAAAAAAAGAAGAAGATAGAAAATCCTGAACTTGATAAATCAGGCAGTAAAACGGAAGTTGATTTTAAAATAAAAGAAAAGCCTCAAATTTCAGATGTTGAAGATTTATTTGAAGAATCTGTCGAAAAAGATTCAAAATCAAAAGATGATGATATTAACGTAGATGAGGTTTTAAATAATTTACCGCTTGAATTACAAATGAATAATCCTCAACCACCAGCAGGACAAGCTCCTATTAGTCCAGTTGGCGGTACTAATTCAAAAAGTTCTAATTATGTATCTGATAGACCTGATACAAGAAATTCAAAATCTACACGAAAAATTGAAGGTATAAAAGGTCAGGATTATTCTTCTCAAAATTCAAACAGTAACTTAATTGCAAATGCTTTGAGTGGTAATTATGGTTATGGTCAAAATACAGGTAATGTCGGAATTCAGTATTCTTCTCAAGCGCCAAATAAAGAAGATTATATTGCTAAACAAATGGAAACAATTCAGAAGATGCAATCAAGTTATTATAACAATCAAAACTCGCAGGCAGGAACTCCAACATATTATCAGACAAACAGAGAGAACTTTTTTTCAAATCAGGCGAATACCAGTGGAACAGGAAATTATCTTCCGTATAATTCTATTTGGGACGGAACTGTTATTAGTGGTGCGTTAATTACTGAAATCAATACAGATAATCCGGGAATTGTTATTGCTCGAGTTACCGAAAATGTCTGGTCTAGTTATGACCAGTCGCTTTTGTTAATTCCAGAAGGTTCTTTGCTTTATGCAACTTACAATAGTTCTGTAAGTTACGGACAAAACAGAGTTCAGGTTGCATGGAATCTTTTAATAAGACCTGACGGCTATAGAATTCAACTTGGAAATATGAATGGGGTTGATGCACAAGGAGCCAGCGGTTACAAAGGTTTTGTAAATAATCACCCGTTTGAAATGCTAAAAGCCCTTGGTCTTGTTGCTGTATTTAGCATAATCCAAACAGAAATTACGGCTGATATAAATTCTACAAATAATGAATATATTCAAAACTCAATGAGTGATGTTTACGCAGAAGCTTCAAAACTTGGTGATAAAATCATAGATAAGGCTCTTGATATAAAACCTACTATAAAAATAAAACAAGGAACTGAAATAAAACTCATTACAAATACACCACTTGAACTTCCACCTGTAGAACTTCCTGAAGTTACAAATAAATATGTAAGGTATAAATGAAACCTCTAAAAATTGCAATTTTTAGAGACAACAAAAAAAATAATTTTTGTTTGTATAAGTCTTATCCCTACACGAATACTATTTTAAGATTTATACAATTATTACTCGCCCCTTTGAAATCTCTTGAAAACACGAAAAAGAAAAATTTAAGTTTTAGGAGATTTTATGAAAAATCAAAAATTAAACGACCGTCACGTGGCGGTTCTTATTGTGACAGCTTTGTTTGTTGCAAGTATTTTTTGTTCGTGTCATTTTTTTGCAACAGTTACTACAGATAATACAGAAACAGAGAATGACATAGAAATTACATCTCTTTCTATGGGAAAATCTAGTCTTTCTATGAAAGTTGGTTCAATGGACTACATTTCGCTTACTATAAAACCTACAACTGAACAGAAAAATGTAAAATTGAACTGGACTTATGATAAAACAATTATTGAATGTGATACATCTAGTAATTGGGGAATTACAATTACAGCACTAAAGGAAGGTCAGACTTCTTTGAAGTGTTCATATAATGGATATGATGCTACTTGTTTAATTACAGTTTCTGGTTATTCAGAAAATTATGAAACGACTACAGAACCTTATATTTATTCAAATACGACGATTTTACAAACTTCGCCGGGTGTTACAGAAAAAGTATTTGTTTCTCTTTATGGAGGAGATGCAAGTGATATTGATGGATATACTTGGACAATAGATAATTCTTCCGTTGCAACTATTCAGCCTGCAGGACAATATTGTTTAGTTACTGCAAAAGATTCAGGTTATGCTCGTATAAAAATCACTCATACAAAAGCAAGTTATCCGTACTATATGGGAATTTATGTTTTTGCAGATGCAACAAATGTTCCTTATATTACGACAAGTAATAATATTCTTACAATGAATTCAAGTGATTCTTCTCAGAATGTTTCTGTAAGTTTAGTAAATGGAAAAGATAGTTCTCTTGACAGTTCTTTCCAATGGGAAATTGTAAATCAAGATAGTTCAGAAGTTCCAGTTTCACTTGAATATAATGGCAATAATGGCGTAATCACACCAATTACAAGCGGAAGTTGTACAGTAAGAGTTACTCACCCCGACGCAAGTTATCCTCTTGATATTTTGTGCCGTGTAATTACGATTGTCAAAAATGTTTACATCTTACCTGACAGTACTGTTATTACATTAAATGGAGATACAGAACAAACAATAACTTCATCTCTTGAAAATATAAAAGACGGAGAATATTCAGTAGATGATTATGAATTTGCTCTTGATGATTATAATGTCGCAGAAATTGTAAATTATGTTGGTAATCAAGTTTCAGTTGTAGGAAAAGCAAACGGTTCTTGTAAACTTTTAATTTCTCACCCAAAATCAGCTTATACACGTGAAGTTCTTTTGATTGTTACCGGACAACTTACTGATGCAGTTGACGCTTCTTGTTATATTACGACAAGTCAAAATTATGTTCGTACAAAAGTTGGTGCAGATACAACAAAAATTTCAGTAAGCTTAAAAGGTGGCACAGACGGAGATGAGTCAGGTTTTATTTGGAGCGTAAAAAGTTCACCCGCAGACGCAACAAGTGATGTAATAAAACTTGAAACTACAAACGGAACTGCAATTAATTCTAGAGCAGCATCACAAACTTATGCTTATGGAACTGCATATATTACTCCTCAAGCAGAAGGAACTGCGGTAATTTCTATTACTCACCCGAAAGTTTTATATCCTACAGAGATTTTAGTAAAAGTACTTTCTAAAGACGCAATCTTAACTGAACCACTTTATTTTACAGGTGATGGAATTGTAAGAATTATAAATGGAGAAAGTGCAGAATATACAGTTACATTAAAAGGTTCAAACAAAACTACAAGTGATGATGAAAATATAGAATTTGAAGCAGAAGATTCAAGACTTAGCATTGTTTCAAGTGGGAATGTTGCTCAAATTACTGCACCTGCACAAGGAACAGGAAGTACAACTTCATACATAAATATAAGTCATGCAAAGTGTGATTCAAATAAAAAAGTTTTAGTATTAACTGCTGATGATTCTGAAACATTAAATTCTATGCAGGCACTTTATTCAGATAAACTTTATTACAATATTGAAGTTGGGGACAGTGCTGCCTTAATGACTTATAGCGTAGGTTTTAATGGAACTTATGATGAAGAAACAGAAACATATACATCTTACGATTTTTCAAATGCAACCTGGACAATAAAAAATCCTCAGATTTGTTCTGTAGAAAAAGTTGCTGAAAATCCGTTGTATGCAATAGTAAAGGGCTTAAAAAGTGGGACAACCACAGTAACAGTTTCTATAGACGGAGTTTCCTGTGATTTTACAATTACAGTATATCCTGTTGAAACTGTAGCAACAGAAGCTGAAATTTATTTTACAACTTCTCAAAATGTAATTTCTTTAGGAAGTGCAGGAAAAACTTCTAATGTTTATGTAAGTGCAATAAATCTTTCTTCAAGTAAATATTCAAATATTACTTGGCAAAGTAATAATGAAGAAGTTGCAACTGTTATTCCAAATGGAACAAATGCGACTGTTACTGCAACAGGCGAAGGAACTGCAATAATTAGTGTAACTCATGAAGACAGTCAAAATACATTGAAAATTTATGTTCGTGTTGGAAGCGAATATGTTATTCCAGAAACAGAACCTGTTGTGTATATCAGTGCAACAGATGTTGTGACAATGCTAAAAGATTCTCAAAGCCAACAGCTTCAGGCAATTTTAGTAAATTACGCAGGAGAAGATGTTTCGGGATTTAGTTTTAGTATTGATAACGAAGAAGTTGCAAAGATTTCTGCACAAACTGCAACAGGAATTGCTTATATAAAGCCTGTAGCAAGCGGACAGGCAGAAATTACAATCAGTCATACGGCAACTGAATTAACAAAAAAGGTTTTAGTTCTTGTTGGAAATAGCGAAGAAGAACTTGCAGGACTTACTTATCTTACAACAAGCAACAATGTTGTCGCTATTGGTGAAGGAAATACAAAAACCGTATCTGTAAGTATTAAAAATTCAGATGAAGTAATTTTAGATGGTTATTCTTGGACAAGTTCTAATCCTAGTGTTGTTGATGTAACTGCAAGTGGTGCAACTGCCGTTCTTACAGGAAACAGCATTGGTACTGCAATGATTACAGTTACTAATAAGGCTTGCAAATATTCACTTTCAATTATTGCTCAGTGTGTAGACCCGATAGCAGCAGCTGCAAATCCTTATATTCAGCTCACTTCCAGCGTATTGACTTTAACTGTAAGTTCAACATTTACGAACATTACGGCAGATTTAGTTGGTGGAAGCGAAAGTGATTATTCTGATTTTATTTGGACAACAAATGATTCTTCTGTTTGTGTCATTTACGGACAAAATGAAGTTGGAAAAGTTCGTGCCTTAAAATCAGGAACAACTTACATTACTGTAACTCACCCAAAAGCTATGTATTCGGCTCAGATTCTTGTAGTGTGTGATGAAAAAACAGAAAGTGAATGTTATATAAGTGTTCCTAGTTCAATCATTTCTATGAAGCCGACTGATTCAACTCAGACAATTACGGCAAGTTTAATAAATGGTTCATCAACAGATAAATATAATTTTTCCTGGTCGCTTGATGTTTATGATGTAATTGATTTTCAGTATTCTGCTAATGTATGTACTATTACACCAAAGCAGAGCGGAAGTTGTACAATTACAATCAGTCACCCAAAAGCAGCTTATGATCAGCAGATTATTGTAAATGTTCAGCAATATTCTACATTCAGTTTTCCTTACACGAATACGACAATTACTCAAGGAAATGCCAGTTTTGTTACAATGCAAGTTCCTACAACAACTGTAACAACTCATGTTGAATATTCTGTTGATAATTCTGAAATCTGTTCAATAAGCGGAACAAAAGCGGTTGCTCAAATTCAGACAATAAGTAGCGGAACTACAACTGTACGTGCAAAACTTGTAGCCTCTAGTACAGGCGTTGTTCAGGCAGAAAGTGAGATGATGGTTTATGTAAAAGAAAAAGCAACTGATTCAGTTTACATTACCGCAGGAACTACAATTTACACTGTAAACAAAGGTAAGAGCCAGACACTTTCTGCAACTCTTTCAGGAACTGGAGTTACTACAAGCGACAGTGCAAATCTGACTTGGTCTTCAAGTGATACCGATGTTATTCAGATTACGGGTATTAGTTCTAATGGAACTGTAACAGGTTCTCAGATTTATATTACAGCTTTAAAGAGCGGTGAAGCATTGATTACTTGTAGTCATGAAAAGGCTGCAAGCGATTTACAGTTCTATGTTGTTGTTCCCGGAACTGCTGATAAAGCAATTACTTTAAATAAATCTTATGTAACAATCACAAAAGGCTCTAGCGGAACTACAATAAAGGCTAATATTGAAAACGCAGAAAGTTCTAGTGATTATTATGACATTATTTGGACTTGTGAAGATGTTAGCGGTAAAGGAAATTCTATTGCTCGTGTTATGGGAAGCGGACAGACTGTAACAATTTATCCAGTTGCGGCAGGAGAAGCAAAACTTACAGCTCAACTGCCTGATGTAGAAAAAGTTGCAACTTGTACAGTTATTGTTGCAGAAACAAAAACTTTTAGTTTTGAAAGAACAGCTCAGAAAGTGCAGCCATTCCATTCTACAAAAGTAAAATATACAGTAAGTCCTGTCGACGCAATTCTTACCTGGACAACAACCCAAGATGACGATTACTTTGAATATTCTGATTTAGGTGCTGATGAAAACGGTGAAGGATATTTACAGATCAACGGAATTAAAGAAGGTAGCGGTGCAATTTACTGTGTTACGGACGGCGGAGCAAAAGGCACAATCACAGTCAAATGTACTTGGGATTATAGTTTTAGCATTGATACAACAAAAATCTCAGGAAAGCCAGGTGACACCTGGTCAGTTATGTATACAGTAAATCCTGCTGATGCTGATATTTCCGTACTTGGCGGTGAAGATATATTTAACTCTACAATTACAAAAGACGGAACAGAGGCAGGAAGTGGAACAATAACCTTAAATGCGTTCAGCGAAGGAAGCGAAACTATAACAATAAAGGCAACAAATCCAAATGCAGACAACGCTTTAATTGGAAGCAAAAGCATAAATGCAACAAGTTTTTATTCTTCTTTGACAATTACACCTGCAATAGAAAGTTGTGTTTCTATTGCAGACGGAACTCCTGCATATTATTCAAACTATAATGGTACGGCTATTTATATTGGAGATGGTGAAAAAATTACTATAAAATTAAATTGTCAAGAAAGCATGGCAAATCCTGCATATTCTTTTTCTGGTAGCCAAAATTTAACTTATAACGGCAAGTCTTTAGTAGTGGAAGATAATCTAAGCAATGGTGAATTTACAATTACAAGTATTGAAGATTATACCGAAGATTGTTATCAAATAATTGAAGGATATGCACCAACTTATAAAGGTTCAAGAACTTATGCTGACGGAACGGATATAAAACCTGAAGATTTTGTAAATTATGTCTGTTTTGATATAAACAGTGATTTTGAATGGGAGGTTTCGGAGTGGTGTTATCCAGTATTTGCTACTATAAATAGCCATAATGGT
>CAVJCY010000063.1:0-16111 GCA_963648145.1 bacterium
AAACAGGCTTGAGCAGGAAAGAATTTCGCAGAACTGGATAAAAGAACAGGTGGAAACAAGGTGGAGTTTATAGTTTTTCAGTTTAAGAGTGAAAAACAATTATTCTGTGGAACTGATAAAAATATCATAGAAAATCTTATAATTATAATATGGAACATTCGAAAATGAATCCTAACGAAGAAGAATTTCTTAAGGGAGTCTCTAAAAATTGCAGTTTTTAGAGGCAACTTTGAAAACGCGATATTTTAATTCAAAGAAGAAATATTGCAATGGCAACTACCGCAAATAAAAGTTTTTAGTCAGTTCTCTTTTTTAATCTCCCAAAAATTCTGCCAAAATTTCCTTTACAAAGCAATATCGTCTTGCATAGCTGTTATCAACGTGCAGTAAATCGAAGCCGTGATTTTTGCAAATCTGTTTTTTC
Organism: bacterium; assembly: GCA_963648145.1. Lineage (GTDB taxonomy): Bacteria > Spirochaetota > Spirochaetia > Treponematales > Treponemataceae > Treponema_D. The sequence goes on from CAVJCY010000063.1 coordinate 425, forward strand.
TTTTCGTCTCTTGCGATTACATTCGGATTGTTGTGATGTTCTGGACCGTCAAGTTCTATCGCAAGAACTGCATCTTTTCTGTTTCGGAATCCTTTTTTATAAATAACAAAATCCAGACTTCCTTTGTAGAAAAAGTCGCTGTCGTTTGGATTTTTTTCAAATAGATGCGAAAGCTGGACTTCTTGCTCTACTGAAAATTTTCCGTCTGACTCTATCAGTGTCGAAATTGCGTGATTTAATGTTGTCAGAAATGTGTTTTCAGTTTCCGTGCTGTAAGGTTTTATTCCCAGTGCCCTGGAAGAAGATTCCCTTGGCGTGATTTTATATTCGCCGTTCTTTTTTACATATTCTGTCAGCTCGTACAAACATCGGCATCGTTATTTTTATGAAGCCTCTTTAGTTCTTCGCTGTTTGAAAAAATTACAAATTTATCTTTTGCCCTTGAAACTGCAACGTTCAAAAGTTCCCGGTTATTTTTAAGCCAGTCGTAAGTTTTTGGGTAGGTGCGGTTTGTAAGTGCAAGTGAAAACAGAATTTCATCTTTTTCATCACCTTGAAATGCGTGGACTGTTCCGCAACTTGTCTTGTTTTCCAGATGATTTTCTCTTAATTTGTAATCAATCAAATCTTTTTGATTTTTAAACGGAGTGATGATTCCAATTTTCTTGTCCGGATGATTTTTTACATACTGCACAATTTTTTCAGCTTCATCCGGAGAAGTGTTTTTTTCGGAGGAATAGTTTTCCCGAACTTCACAAAAGACAAGAGGTTTTTCTTTCGCAATTCCAGATTTTACATTCAGCTGATTGTTATAATATTTTTTATTGCTGAATTCTATGATTTCCTTTGCGCACCTGTAATGATTATGTAAAAGAATTTCCTGGCTTACAGCATCGCTGGCAAGATATGCTTTGTAAATTGAATTTTTGATGTAATCATAGTTTTCATTCACCTTGTATTTTGGTTTCAGTTCTTCGTTAATATTTTTATCCAGTGTAATTACAGGATTCAGCTGCTGAGGATCTCCTACAAGCATAAGATTTTTTCCGCGGATAATCGGAACAAGTGAAACTGCCGTATTGCACTGGCTTGCTTCGTCAATGATTGTCATATCAAAATAAGTTTGTGGTTCGCCAATCTTCTGCGTTGAAATACAAGTTGAACAAAAAACAGGAAATACTTTTTGCATTTTAAAAATGTTTTCAGATACAGAAAAGTATTTATTAAATTCTGTGACCTGTTTTTCTTTGTTTGTGATATTCAAAATCTCAATAAAATCTTTGTAATCGTCTTCAAAAAGCCGCTTCAAGAATTTCACCGAGGTAAAATTTATAAACTGCATCAATTTTTCATGGTCAAAATCCAAAAGGCTGAGAGCATCTTCGTCGCTGATGTTTCCAATTTCTTCAAGGCGTTTCTTGATTTTTGAATATTGCTGGCCTTCAAGATTCATCCGAAGATTCATATTCTCGCTTTTTGAAAGCATTTCTTCAATTAGTTCCATTCGTTCAGCCAAGTCAAGCTGTTCTTCATGTTTTTGCAAAAGTTCCGTAAGTTTTTTTGTCCGTTCAATTTGATTCTCTTTGTTTTGCTGTAAAACTGCGTCAAATGATTTTAGAGATTTTATTTGGGAAAGCAATTTTTTAATGTATAGACAGGTTTCTTCAATTCGTTCGTTACTGCAAATTCGCAGAATCGGAAATGGAATTCTGTAATTCTTATATTTTAAGTTTGTCAATTTTTCAATGACACCGTCAATCGGATGGTTATTGTACGAAGAAAAAAGAACTGTTTTTGAATTAAAAAATGCTGTAATAATTGTGCTGATTATTGTTGTGGTTTTTCCTGTTCCAGGCGGTCCTTGAATATATGCGACCGGGAAATTCATTGCAGTGTGAATTGCAAGCAGCTGGTCAAGATTTACATTCTTGTTTATCAATGCCAGAGGATAAATTTTGTCATTTTGTTTTATCGAATGAAGTTCTCCAAAAAATGCTTGAATCGGAACTGTAACATTATTCTGGGAATACATATTTATAATTGCTTCGTATTCTTTTTCAAGGTCGATATTTAAATCCCGCTGCAGGCAGAGAAAATAAGGTCTGTCGTCAACTGCGCAATCTTTTTTGTTTTTGATGCTTTGCATTATAATGTCTTTTATTGTTTCCGCATTCTTTTCAAAATCCTCAAGCAGTGGAAAATCTTCGTTATCGATAAAATTTAAAATGCTAAGTTTTTTACTGTTTTTATCAGTGCTTTTTTCCATACAGAATTCTTGGCAGATTTTGATTTTATTTCCTGCAATTAAAACTTTTCTTTCAACATCAAAGCGCACTTCCCGGTAAGCCAAAACATAAAGTCCTTTTTGGGTGTGAATGCTCAGTTCGTTCAGGGCGATTTGAATTGTGCTGTTAATATTTTTTTCTTCTTTTTTTTCCGCGGATTTTTTAAAGCTGTTTACGAACATTTTAAATTGCTCGTCATCCAAAGCGTAAATTTTGTCTTTCAGTTTTGAAGAATCAAGCCGATTTATCAGCTCGTACTTTGTGTTCAGTTTTGGAAGATCGGCAAGTTTGTTGCAGTCAGAAAGATAATTCAGGGTTTTTAAGTTTACAATTTCAGAAAAAATCTCTTTATATTTCTGCGGATAAAGGTCAATGTCATCTATTAAATTCTTGTTAGTTTTAAAATAACTGCCTTCAATTATTCGAGTGCAAAGAATTTTTTCAATAAATAAAAAAAGATTTTTTGTTGTAAAGTCGCCAAGGTGAAGCCCTGTGGTTTCAAGGCTTTTCTTTTCCAGATTTATGTTTCTAACCGCAATCCAATATTTTGTGCATTCTTCACTTTTGTTTTTGTACTCAATATAAACCCAGCATCCTTCATGAACAGAACGGAAAATATCTTTACAAACAGTGTTCATAAAATAATTCTAAAACCAAAATATGTTTTTGTGAAGATTTCGCATTGAATTACAAGAATTGCTGTAGCAAGTGTAGAAGGACATACCATTTAGATAAATTTAATAATGGGAACCTCTAAAAATTGCAATTTTTAGAGGTATCTTTGCTCCTAATCATTTTTGTCTTTGTATTTTCCTTTTGATTCTTTTTTTGTATTTTTTCACTGTTGAGATGTATGTTTTTTACGGAAATAATGCTTTTCAAAAATTTTTGTATATTCTTTGTACGATTGTTGTACTCATGTTACAGGTACTCTCTAAATAAAGCTCGTAAATGATTTTTTAGAGATGCTCTTGTATGAATGATAGTGTGGTGACTTTTCGAATATTAGATTTTCAGCTCTTTTATCTGGCTGATGGTGTAGCCACAATTTTCGATTGTTTGCTTGAGTAAGTCGTTTGTGACGCCTTGGCCGATTTTTATTTTTGCTGATTTTTTTTTGAAATTTACGGTTGCGTTTACGTTTGGCAAGGAATTCAAGGCGTTCTGGACTTTTGCCGAACAGTTTTTGCATTTCATTCCGTCTATCAGGATTTCTTTTTTGCCTGTAATTTTTGCGATTGGTTTTTGCTCGACCATTACGGAACATTCGCCGCCTCCGCCACAACATCCGGCTTTGCCTTGAATTCTTTTAACTACAAATCGTATTGCAAAAAAAGCAATCACACCTACTATTGCAATTAAAATTACATTTATCATTTTTCTCTCCAAAAAAAACTGCCCGCAAAAACGGGCAGTTTTTTAAAATTTAGTTTTTATTTTTAGAACAACTTCCGGAGCACGTCTTATTATTTTCATGACTTGGACATTTGCCCTGCTTGAATGCGGCACAAGCATAACATCCTTTTGGAATGCCTTCCTGTTTTGCTTTTTTTTGATTTTTGAGGTAATTGATAATCACAAAAATAGAATAAGCAATAATCAGTGCAATAACAATAATCGTCGCAATCATAAAAATGCCTCCGAAATTTCTGTTTTATGCTCTATCTTTCTTTGCATAAGGATTTGGACGGAAAAGTCCAAAAAGGAATGCAGCGAGGAAGATAAATGCAATAATCAAGGCAACTACAGAATATCCGTTTCCGAATGAAGCTCCGCTGATAAGGGAACCAATCTGGAATACCATCATTGTTACTATGTATGCAAATAAATTCTGAAACAAAATTGCGAACCAGAACCATTTGCGGTTGTGAAGTTCGTTTGCCATTGTAGAAATAGCGGCCAAACAAGGTGAATCAAGCAAGTTAAATAAGAGGAAGCAGAATGCTGCAAGAGCGGTAGGGAACCACTTTGCAATGGCATTTACAGCATTCATAGCGTTTCCTTCTTCTTCGGCGTCTTCAGCAATTGCGTCGGATTCTACGGCTTCTTCACTGCTAGCTTCAAGGTCAATGTCGGCAATGCTTCCTGCTCCGGCAAGAGCCTCTGCATCGGCATCATCAGCACCTGCAAGAACACCCATTGTTGTTACAATTCCTTCCTTAGCAGAAAAACCTGAAAGTGAAGCTGCAGCACACTGCCAGCCACCGTCTTCGTTACCAAATCCCAAAGGAATAAATGCGTAGCGGAGAACTCCACCAATTTTAGCCATAATTGAATTATCAGCATCACAAAGACCGAAAGATGTACCTTCAGTTTCAACTTCTACGACAGTTCCATCAGGCTGAGTAACTTCCTGAGTATTTGGCTGCCAACCGTAACTAGAAAGGAACCACATTACAAGACAAGCAAGGAAGAGAATTGTTCCGGCCTTTTTGATAAATGACCAAAGACGTTCCCAAGTGTGAAGAAGAACTGTTTTAAGCTGTGGAATATGGTACTGTGGCAATTCCATGATAAATGGAGCGGCAGGACCGTGGAAAGGCTTTGTTTTCTTGAGCATGATTGCTGCAATCAAAACAGAACCAATACCAACCAGATACATCAAAGGACCAACCCAAGAAGCATTTCCACCAGTGAATTTTGTAGCAAGAATTGCTGCAATCATAGCGATTACAGGAAGTTTTGCACCACAAGGAATCCAAGTTGTTGTCATGATTGTCATACGGCGGTCGTTTTCGTTTTCGATTGTACGGCTGGCCATAATACCCGGAATTCCACAACCAGAAGAAATCAATAAAGGAATAAATGATTTACCTGAAAGTCCAAATTTACGGAACAAACGATCCATAACGAATGCGATACGAACCATATATCCTACATCTTCCAAAATAGAAAGGAGGAGGAAAAGAACAGCCATCTGAGGAACAAATCCTAAAACCGCACCAAGACCACCCAAAATACCGTTTACGATACAGTCAATCAAAACCGGATTAGCACCTGCATTTTCAAGCAAAGTTTGAATTCCGCCTTGAATCCACTCTCCAAACAAAACATCGTTTGCCCAATCTGTACCCATAGAACCAACAGTAGAAACGGCAACCCAGTAAACAAACCACATTACAGCAAGGAAAATAGGAATACCAAGAATACGGTTGGTAACAATGCGGTCAATTTTGTCAGAAGTAGTCATTTTCTTTCCAGATTTTGTGACTACGCCCTTCAAAAGTTCCATAATGTAATTGTAGCGTTCATTTGTGATAATAGATTCAATATCATCATCTTTAGATGCTTCCAATTTATTTGTAATTTCCAAAGCTTTGGCTTTGTCTGTGTCAGAAAGTTTAATGTCAGAAATTACTTTTTCATCTTTTTCCAGAACTTTAATTGCAGTCCATCTTTTAAGATTTTCTTTTACAGTGCCAGGGAGCAGTGCAGTGATTTCAGAAATTGCGGCTTCAACGTCCTTTGCAAAACATGCAGCAGGAACTTTTGTGCCATTTTTTGCCGCTTCGGCAGCAGCTTCTGTAACCTCTTTTACACCCTTATTATGCAAAGCAACAGTTTCAATAACTGTACAGTTCAATTTTTCGGCAAGTTTTTTTGAATCAACAGTGTTGCCAGATTTTTTCAGAGCATCCACCATATTCAGGGCAATTACAACTGGTTTTCCAAGTTCAATCAGCTGAGTTGTAAGGTAAAGGTTTCGTTCAATATTTGTAGCATCAATAATATTGATAATTGCAGTTGCCTCGTCACTTCTTAAATAATCACGAGAAACAACTTCTTCATTTGTATAAGGGGAAAGAGAATAAATACCTGGAAGGTCAGTTACAATAACATCTTTGTTTGTTTTAGTTTTACCTTCTTTGTATTCAACTGTAACTCCCGGCCAGTTTCCTACGTACTGATTAGCGCCAGTAAGAGCGTTAAACATTGTCGTTTTACCACAGTTTGGGTTACCCGCAAGTGCGATTTTCATAATGAAATCCCTCTTTTATTGATTTTTGTTAGTTTAACCTAATTCTAAGGTCAAAAAAATTGCCTTTCGCAAAGGAAGGCAGTTATAAAACTATTCCTATTCTACCATGATGATTTCGGCATCATCTTTTCGAACAGTAAGTTCATATCCACGAATAGTGATTTCAACAGGGTCACCAAGTGGAGCTACTTTTCTAATATAGATTTCACAATTATTCGTAAAACCCATATCCATAAGGCGACGCTTTACCGCACCCTGACCGTTAATTTTTTTAACAGTCAAAGTTTCGCCCACACGAGCTTCTTTTAAAGTTTTCATTTATTTCTCCTATAAAATAAAAAGCTTATTGAGGAAAATTTTGATAGAAAGAAGTTTTGATTAGACTAATATTTTTGTAGCCATAGACTTATCAAGGGCAATTCTTGAATCTTTTACTTTAACAATCAAGTTGCCGCCAATGTCGCTGATAACAGTAATATCGCTACCTTCTGTAAATCCCAGTTCAATAAGGTGCTGCCTTACTTCTTGAGAACCGCCGATTTTTCGAACCGTCATCATTTCACCCATACTACATAATGTTAATGGCATATAACTCTCCTTTCTCTTCAAATTGTATGTTAGATTTTACTAACAAGAATGTCAATATGTTAGGTAAAACTAATTGTAAAAAACAGAATTTTTCTCAAAATTTTTATACAGGCGGTTCTGTACACCCTGTGGTTGCTGCCGGCGACCGTTCTGCAGTTCGGTAACCCTTAAAGTCCTCAGGGTATAAATTGCGTACGAGGACTTTGGAATGAGAACGGAAGTGCGGAACATAGCGACGGTACTTGCGCCGCCGATTCCCACGCAAAATGAAAAATATTGAACGTACTTGCTATTCTCTGTAATATTTTGACTGATGGAAATTGATAGAAAAGAAATTTGCAGGTATTTGGGGTACAGAAACGTCGTTCCAGACGAAAATATAAACGCTCTGATTGAATCTTGTGTTGATGAGGTTTTGAAATTTGCGGCTCCGGCATCGTTTTATAAACGGTTTCTACTGAAAATCGACGGAAGTCTGATAAAAATTGAAAATCTTGAGTTTTATAGTAAAAATCTTTCAAAAAATCTTGCAGATTGCAGTGAAGTAATTCTTTTTGCCGCGACACTGGGACTTGAGGTGGACAGAATACTTGTAAAATATTCAAAAATTAACGTTAGCAGGGCGGTGGTTTTTCAAAGTACTGCGGCCGCTGCAATCGAAGCGTTTTGTAATGAATGTCAGGAAAAAATAGAATCTGAGGTAAAAAAAGAGGGGCTTTTTGTGCGGCCCCGTTTTAGTCCAGGATACGGCGATGTTGCACTTTCCATTCAAAAAGATTTTCTGAATATGATTAAGGCTGACCGTACTGTAGGGATTATTTTGACGCAAGGCGATATAATGATTCCCGAAAAATCTGTTACGGCTTTTATGGGCTTGTCGTCTGTGGATACAAAATGTCACAGGGAAGGCTGCGAAATTTGCGGAAAAACCGACTGTTCATACCGGCGATTGTAAGATTGTATAAAAAATCAGACAGAAAAACGTTGTTTTAAGGAAAAAATATGGCATTTAAGGACGAACTTGGCAAAAGAATAATGTTTTATGACGGTGGCCTTGGTTCATTGTTGCAGGAACGTGGTTTAAAAACAGGTGAACTTCCTGAACTCTGGAATCTTTCAAAGCCGGAAGTTTTGTATCAGATTCACCGGGAATATCTTGACTCTGGTGCGGATATTATTCTTGCCAATACTTTTGGTGCAAATCGTTTTAAATTTGATAATGTTGAAGAAATTGTTGCAGCTGGCGTAAAAAATGCAAAAAAGGCGGTTATGGATTGTGGCCGGCAGGCTTATGTTTCGCTTGATATTGGTTCTACCGGGCAGCTTTTAAAGCCGATGGGTACTCTTGATTTTGAAGAATGCGTGGATGTTTTTGCTCAAATTGTAAAAGCCGGCACTGAAGCTGGTGCTGATTTAATCACAATTGAAACTCAAAATGATACTTATGAACTAAAAGCGGCGGTTCTTGCAGCTAAAGAAAATTCAAATCTCCCGATTGTTGCGACGGTCGTTTTTGGTGAAAATCAAAAAATGTTGAACGGCGCAAAACCTGAAACTGTGGTGGCACTTCTTGAAGGGCTTGGCGTTGACGTAATCGGTATGAATTGCGGGCTAGGACCTTTGCAAATGAAGCCGATTTTTGAAGAAATGGCAAAGTTCGCTTCCGTTCCGCTGGTAATAAATCCTAATGCAGGACTGCCAAAATCTGTGGGAGGAAAAACCGTTTATGACGTTGGTCCGAATGAATGGGTCGAAACTATGGCTGAATTTTTGCCGATGGGGGCCAGAATTGTCGGCGGTTGTTGCGGAACAACTCCTCTGTATATAAAAAAACTTGTAGAAAAATGTCGTGATTTTAAGCCTGTTCCTCTGACAGATAAAGATTTTTGTATTGTGACTTCTTATTCAAATTGCGTTGAACTTGGCACTAAACCTGCAATTATCGGCGAGCGCATAAATCCGACCGGAAAATCAAAATTCAAACAGGCCCTTCGCGACGGAAATATGGAATATATTTTGAACGAAGGGGTAAAGCAGGCGGACAACGGAGCTCATATTCTTGATGTAAATGTGGGACTTCCGGAAATCAATGAAGTTGAGATGATGGGCAGAACGGTTTATGAACTTCAGTCCATTCTGCCACTGCCGTTGCAGATTGATACGACAAATCCTGAGGCAATGGAAAAGGCTCTGCGAATTTATAACGGAAAACCTATGGTGAATTCCGTAAATGGCAAACAGGAAATAATGGAGCAGATTTTCCCGATTGTAAAAAAATATGGCGGAGTTGTGGTTGGTCTTGCTCTTGATGAGGACGGAATTCCAGATTCTGCGGAAGGAAGAATTAAAATTGCACAGAAAATTTACAAAACTGCAGAAAAATACGGAATCAGCCGCAAAAATATTGTGATTGACGCTCTGACCATGACAATGAGCACGGACACAAATTCCGCAAACATCACACTTGATACCGTTCGTTGGGTAAAAGCGCACGGTGGCAGAACAGTTCTTGGCGTTTCAAATATTTCTTTTGGACTTCCTCAGCGTGAAAAAATCAACTCAGCATTTTTTACAATGGCAATGCAGGCAGGACTTTCTGCCGGAATTATAAATCCAAATTCTACCGCAATGATTCAATCTTACGACACATTTTGCGTTCTTGCCGGCTACGACGAACAGTGCATGAATTACATCACGAATTACGCTTTGCCGGAGGGCACTTTACCGTCAACTAGCGGTTCCGGAGCGAATGACGCGCCTGTACACTCAACATCCGGTTCCGGAGCAGGAAGTGCTTTACCGTCAACTAGCGGTTCCGGAGCAACCAATGCCGTGTCCTCGCGCTCAACATCCGGTTCCGGAGAGACAACCTCCTCCGAACTTACTCTCACACAGTGTATCGTTAAAGGCTTAAAAGATAAGGCTTACAAGGCTACTGCCGAATCATTAAAAACAAAAGACACAATGGAAGTAATTAACGGCGAACTAGTTCCAGCACTTGATATTGTCGGCAAAGGTTTTGAAAATGGTACGATGTTTCTTCCTCAGCTTTTGATGAGTGCCGAAGCCGCAAAATCAGGTTTTGAAGCAATTAAGGATTTTGTCGTCAAAAAAGGAATTTCACAGCAAAAAAAGGCAACAATCGTAATTGCAACTGTAAAAGGCGACATTCACGATATTGGAAAAAATATTGTAAAAGTCCTTCTCGAAAATTACGGCTACGATGTTATTGATCTTGGCAAAGATGTCCCGCCACAGGTAATTGCAGACAAAGTCATAGAAACACATGCCCCGCTTGTCGGTCTCAGCGCACTTATGACCACTACCGTCGTGAATATGGAAGCAACAATCAGACTTCTGCATCAGGTTGCCTCGTGGGCAAAAATTATGGTTGGTGGTGCTGTTCTCACACAGGAATATGCTGACATGATTGGTGCCGATTTTTACGGGAAGGACGCCATGCAGTCGGTTTATTACGCAGAACGACTTTTGAATAATAAAAATTAGAATTTTACGGGCGGACCGGCGCAAGCACCGTCGGGCTTTCCACAATTCCGCGCAAAAGCGCTCCAGCCTCCGCGCTTCGGCTCAATTCAAAGTTAAAAAAAATTGCCGGAGATTTTTGAAAATTTCCGGCAAATTTGCGCCTCGCTTGCGTGGGCCCGCTTCGCGGTTGTTACAATCCCTCCCGCACAAAAAATAAACTGACAATTTTCTATAAGGGAACCTCTAAAAATTGCAATTTTTAGAGGTGTCGAAAGAAAACGCGAAGTTCTAATTCTTTGTATTTTAACGAATTAGAACTCGAAGGTATCTCTAAATAAAGCATTGCAAATGATTTTTTACCAGATGCCCAAAACAACTAAAAACCTTCTTCTTTTACTTATCAGCTCAAGACTGTATAATTTTTTTATGAAGAAAATCGTCGTAGTTATTTTTACTTTTTCGCTTTTTGGTTTTTCTTTTGCACAGGAAAATTCAACGTCAAAAATGATTTCTTATCAAGACGCGCTAAATCTTGCGGTTCAAAATAATATAGATTTAAAAAAACAGGCTTCTGAACTTGCCATTGCAAATGCCCAGTACAAACAGGTAGCCGGTAATTTTGATTTTCTGGCCGGTGGCAGTGCGCAATATCAAATTACACCTAATGATTATTCTGAAAAAGGTTTTAATTCTTCACCGTCGGGTTCTGTTTACATTCAAAAACTTTTTAATTTTGGCCTTGAATCAAAACTTTCTTACCAGATAAACAGATCAAAAATTACTGGTGAAAACGACAATCCCGCATCAAATCGTGGAAGCATAAATTTGCAGTTGAGTCTTCCGCTTTTAAAATCTTTTGACAATTCTATTTACAAAATGCAGGCGGACAGTGCAAAAATTTATATTGAACAAAAAACTTATGATTTGCAGGATGCAACAGCAAAAGTCTTGATAAATGCTTCAAAGTTGTATTGCAATTATTTTCTTGCATGCAAAAACTGCCAGTATTTAAAGGAACTTCAAAAAACTACGGAAGATTGTTACAAAAATACTGAAATTCTTGTTAAAAACGGCGTTAGGTTGCAAAGTGATTTGCTTTCAATTCAGGTTAATATAAAAAGTGTAAAACAACAGCTTTCAAATGCGGAACTTAGCCGCCAGAGTGCAAAACTTAGTCTTATGAACTTTATAGGAATTACAGATTCTTCGGTTTTGGAAATTTCATTTGATGAATATCCTGTAAAAGATTTTGATTTTTCAAAAGTTGCCGACCAGCTTAAAATTGACGATTCTTTGGTTTCTTATGTTATACAAAATCGCAGCGACCTTGCTTCGCTTAGAAAGGCACTTGATTACCGTGAAATTGAACTGAAATTGCAAAAAACTGACTGTCTTCCGGATATTTCCGTTGGGCTTTCCGTAGGAAACAACGGTTTTTCTTCTTCAGATAATTTTGGAGAATTTTTTATTTCGCCGTTTGAAAATGTAAAGGGTGTGAATTTTGCCGCTTCTGTGTCTGGTTCTGTAAAAATTGGAAATAATACAAAAAAGGGCGCGCTAGATTCTGCAAACGAAAAATATCAGATTGCACTTTCTGAATATGAAAATTCAAAAAATAATGTAATTCTCCAAATTCAAAATTCCGGCGAAAATTTAAAACTTTACAAAGAAATGATTGTTGATTCTGCGGAAGTTACAAATTTGCAGAAAAATCTTCTTGAAAATCAACAGAAACGCTTTAATGCCGGCCTGATTACTGTAGATACTCTTTCTTCGCAGGAACAGAATTATTTGCAGTCAAAAATTTCTTATTCGCAAACAATTTGTAATTACATTGCGGCAATTCTAGACTACAAATATATGACCGCAAGTTTTGTTTCTATTGTCGAGGAATAAAAAGTTTTTGCTTTGCACGCAAGGATTGTAGCAACCCAGTAGGCACGAATGCCCTAAATTGAAATTGTGTAAAAAATATTGCAAATACTTGGAGCAATTTTTTAGCAATATCCTACTGTTACGAAAAGCCAGGTTTTGCTTTGGCAAAATGCACGCTTAATTTAAACAATCGTTGATTTTTTTTGTAACTTCAATATTTTGAGTTGCTTCCGTTTCAATAACGTTGATTACTGTCTGGATTTCATCAAGCTGAGCGTCCATTCCGTTGACACTGCGCTTAAGTTCTGCCGTGAATTCCTGCATTTTTGCCAACGTGTCGTTCTGATTTGCAATTTCGGAAACAACGCCGTTTACAATTTCTCCGGATTGTTCTGACTGGCTGACAACAAGTTTTAAAGATTCCATAACATTGCTGTTTTCGTTGTCAATTTTCTGAATGCCGGAAAGCAGTTGCTCCATCATTTCTATTGTGCTGCTCATTTCCTGAGTTGTTTTTTGAATGTATTTATCAAAACTTGCGACAGATTCTGTGGTGGATTTTACGACTTCTGTATTTTTTGCAAGTTCATCTGTAATCTGAGATGCATTTTTTGTAGTCTGTTCACTCAATTTTCTGATTTCTTGAGCAATAACGTTGAAGCCTTTACCCATAACGCCGGCGTGCGAGGCTTCTATGGACGCATTCATTGCCAGAAGATTTGTCTGGGAGGCAATATTGTTTACTGTATTTACAAAACTGGCAATTCCTTCCGAAGATTCCTGTACAAGACGAACTTCATTGACAATTTTTTTAATCAGTTTCTTTTCTGATTCAAGAGTTTCAAGCATTCCGCTCATGTTTTCACTGCGCTGTTCTGCAATTCCACTTAAGGTGGTTAAATTTCCAGAAATTGAAATTAAAGCAGCGGATGTTTCTTTGATTGAATTATTTTGAACTGAAACGCGTTCCAGCATCATTTCTGCCTGAGCCTTAACTTGATTACTTGAAGCAGAAATTTTTGCTGCTTCGTCAGAAAGTCCGCAGGCATCTTCAGAAATTCCAGTGTAAAGTTTATTTAATTCGTTGATATTGACGCTGGCACGATGAGTTTCATCAGAAAGGCGTTGACCCACATCAAGACCGGTTTTAGAATCTGCTAAAACTTGAGTGATTGCTCCAAGACTTTCTTTTGCTTCTTTTTCCGCATTTACAGCACTTTCTATAATCTGAACGTTAAATTTGTTCATAAGGGTAATTACAAGAATCGTGATAAAGCAGGCAATTGTATTAATTCCAACACTGGCAATAGTTCCAATAACATCTTGACCTGTTGTCTGGCGGAATTTAAAAATCATAATTATCCACAAAGGAATTACTGCTGCGCTGAAAATGTGAATCTGGCGTTTTTTTAGTGATACAACCTGATTGCAAATCGCCATAACTGCAAGAAAACATCCACTTCGATAGTAAACAAGTGGAGATTTGCTTCCCGGACAAAAATCAAGAATTATCATAGTTGCAAAAATAATCCCGATAGTAGAAAGCATTGCACCGGTGTATAACTTTTCTTTTCTTATCAAAATCAAGGATGCAAAAAAGAAAATTGTGCTTACAAAACTCAAAACACCGATTGTGCTGACGGCTTTGCCTTGGTACTGAGTTCCCTGAAAAATCAAAATTGCACCAAGAATCAGAAAGGCAATAGCAAAAACTCTTGTCCCAATTATAAGAAAGGGCAACTGCATTTTATCCTTTTTTGTCAGCGTTGCCATAAAATTATCACTAAAATTCATAATGTTCTTCTTTTTTTCTTCGCTCATATTTATAAACTCCAAAAATGATTTCTGTAAAATCATAAAAATGATGTCTAATTTGCAACAAATAAAAGCAATGAGGGCATATCAATTAGCAAATTAAGGTTATCTCTAAAAAAGCATCGTAAATGATTTTTTTTTAGATAGCCTTAATAAAATTGTAAACGAATAAAAACACAAATTCAATTAAAAGTCAGGGCGTGTGAGGGGGGGACGGGCGGACACTTGCGTAATAATTTAAAATCTGCGTGTATTTAATCTGCACAAAAAATCTATATTTGTCTATATTTGTCTATATTTATCTGTACTACATTAGTTTTCTACTATATAATTAACTCTCTTACAAAAAAATCTGGAGGAAGAAAATGAATAAAGCAGAACTCATTGATGCAATCGCAGCAGACACAAAACTTTCAAAGAAAGACACAGATCTTTTTATTAAAGCATTTACAGAAAATGTAGCAAAATCTTTGGAAAAAGGTGAATGTGTACAGCTTTTAGGATTTGGTACATTCGACGTTGGCGAAAGAAGTGCACGCGAAGGTCGCAATCCAAAAACTGGCGAAACAATCAAAATTGCAGCATCAAAATGCCCTAAATTCAAGGCAGGAAAAGCTCTTAAAGAAAGAGTAAACAAGTAACAAAGTCAGTTCTTTGTTTTGGGCAGTTCAAAAAAAATTGGACTTGTCTTTTATAAAGCAGTTTCCGGTAAAAATGCACCGGGGACTGCTTTTTTTTTGTGAAAAATGCACAGACGTTTTCTGGAATGAGTAATCTTTTTAAATATATTGACAAATACAGGGGGGGGGTATAATTATTCTTAATATTTTGCCGCTACTGCGGTATTTTTTCGAGGTTTTTATGTTTTGTCAAAATTGTGGGAAAAGCGTTTCTGAAGATGTGAAATTTTGTCCGTCTTGCGGAAAACCGGTTAATCAGCTTGAGGTAAAAAAAGAAACAAATTTAAGTACAAATTGTTCTGATGAACTCAAGGCATACTATGATTATTTTTCACCAATATCCGAAGTTTACAAGCTAAGTAATATTGGAACTAACCTGTTGAACGATTCCAGGTGGTGCAAACGTGTTAATGGTCGTCTGATTGGCGGAATTGTTATGTTTGCGCTTTCTGTCATCGGATTTATTTTTACACTAGTTCCAATTCTTAACAATCCTATTTTGGGATTTTTCCTGTGGGAAGTTTTTGTAGTTGAACTTGTTCTTTTTGTATTTGGTGTAGTTTATATGATTTTATACGGAAAACACAAACGTACGCTGAATTTTTATGAAAAAAATCTGCCACTTTATAATCAGAAAATCGTAGAACATTACAATCAGTGCGAAAATTGTTCTCTTCCTATTGCATATTCAGATCCTGCAATTATTCAGCAGTTGATTTCTCTTCTTGATAGTAAACGTGCTGACAATTTAAAGGAAGCCATTAATCTTTTTGAAGATGAATGTCATAAAGCTGAAGTCCGAAGTGAATTAAAAGCCACAAAAGAGGCTGCAAAAGAAGCGGCACTTGCGGCTGGCGTTTCGGCAATTAATAGTTTCTAAAAGTTATGGGAACCTCTAAAAATTGCAATTTTTAGAGGTATCTTTGAAAACGCGATGTTTTAATTCGTGCTATATCAACGAATTAAAACTCGCACGTAT
>CAVJCY010000064.1:0-15582 GCA_963648145.1 bacterium
CATCAAAAAAAATACTAAGGACATCTCTAAAAAAATCATTTTCAACGCTTTATTTAGAGAACCTTTCAAGTTTTAATTCGTTAAAATACAACGAATTAAAACATCGCGTTTTTAAAGTTACCTAAAAATTGCAATTTTTAGAGATTTCCATTAAAAACTGACAACAAGACAATTTTATCAGTATTTTTGCAAAAAAAAACCAGCTGAAGAAACTCCAACTGGTTTTTCATCGTCTAAATAAGTTTATTTATTTTGCAGCAAATGTTGCATTATAAAGACTCATCATTCTTGACTTTTTGCGAGATACAGCATTACGAGTTAAAACACCCTTACTGCGTGCACTGTCAAGTTCACTCTGAAGCAACTTATATTTTTCGTCAGCTGACTTCTGATCCTTTGCATGAACAGCTTCTACAAAATGTTTTGCATAAGTTTTGCATGTACTTTTAATAGCTTTATTATGAAGTCTTCTAACTTCGCTCTGAGCGTGTCTTTTTTCTGCTGATGTCTGTTTTCCAGCCACTTTAATCCCCCGAATAAAAATGTTAACTAAAAATCATATTATCAAATTAAATATTTTATGTCAATTTCAGAATTCTTAATTTCAAAATGATTATTGACATCACTCCCCTATGTCAGTAATATTGTAAATCACGAATATTCGATTGGAGGCACAAAAATGGCTGGAGCTAGTAAAAACTCTCGTACAACTGTTGCAACACAAAAATTCATTTGCCCTGACTGCGGTGGCGAAATTGTTATGAAAACATTAATTGA
The DNA here is from genome assembly GCA_963648145.1 of bacterium. Taxonomy (GTDB): domain Bacteria; phylum Spirochaetota; class Spirochaetia; order Treponematales; family Treponemataceae; genus Treponema_D. The sequence continues at coordinate 778 of CAVJCY010000064.1, forward strand.
AAACGGCAGAATTAAAAATCAGGCTGAATGCCAGAAATGCAAGCGTGTTGAAAGAAGACCAAAAGATTTTAAATAATAAAAATTAATATATAAATCTTTTTGTTAATGGCAACTCTAAAAAATCATTTTCAATGCTTTATTTAGCGAGGCTTGCAAGTTTTAATTCGTTGCTGTAGAACTAATTAAAACATCGTATTTTAAAAGTTACCTCTAAAAGATGTAATTTTTAGGGGTTCCTTAAATAAAAAACGCAGGAAATCATGATTACTGCGTTTTTTTTATTAAAAAATCTTTTTAGCTCAAGTTTCAACTGTAATAAAATCAAAAAGAATATCTTTTATTTTTCTAACGGAGAAAGTTTTCGCCATTCCTGTAACTGCTGTTGAATAAGGGAACGACTATCTTCCAAAAGTGCGTTAACTTCGTCTTTATTTTGAGGACAAGGATAAATTTTCATAACTTTTACACGGTAAGAACCACTGTTCAAATTTTTCAAAAGTTTTTTTACATCCCGAAGTAAATATCCACCGTCTAATGCACAAGCAACGACAGGAAGTTTTGAACTCTCGCTGAGTTTTCTAAATCCTGCTGAATAAAATTTTCCAACTTCACCATCACGAGTTCGTGTTCCTTCTGGAAACAAAACCGGAATTTGATTTCGGAGAACAACTCTTTTTCCAAACTGATCAACATATTTCATGGCTTCCATCGGTTTTGCCTTTCTTGGAATACAGCAGTGCTCTTCTGAACGCAACATTTCAGAAACAAGCGGTACGTGCCTCGAAAGTGAATCTTTTGCAACAAAACGTAATTCTTTATTGCGTAAAAAATTCATGTAAACCGGAATATCAAGCAAACTCTGATGATTAGAAATAATCATAAATTGCTCCGGAAGTTCATCAAGATGGTCTTTATATCCCCAGAATTTAAAGTTCTTATAACAGTTAAAAACTCTAAAAACTCTCAAAGCACAAACTTTTTGGATATAATGAGAAATTTTTATACTTAATTTTTTTGAAACAGGATATGCAAAAATATTGGCAATAGCGGCCGGTCCTACAACACCTAGTAAACAAATAAAAGTAATTATGCTGAACATATAAACCTCAAAAACTATTTTAGGAACAGTATATTTAAATTTCAGCCAAAAATAAAGTCATTTACGCGTTTTGCAATATTTTCAAGTGGCTCATAAAATTGTTTGCAAAACGGCATGCTTGCTAAAAATATTGAACCGTATCGTTTTTCATAGACACGGCGATCAAGAACAACAACAGCACCTTTGTCATTTTTAGTTCTGATAAGCCGACCTATACCCTGCCTGAATTTTATAACCGCTTCCGGAATACTCAGTTCCATAAAAGAATTTCCGCCACGCTTTGAAATTGCCTCTGCTCTTGCAACAAAAACAGGATCGCTAGGAACTATAAACGGAAGTTTTACAATAATCACTTGACTTAATGATTCACCAGGAACGTCAACACCCTGCCAAAAAGAATCAGTTGCAAACAGGACACTTTCTTTTTCTTTTTTAAAAGCATCTAATAATTTTGCAGGATCATCTTCTCCCTGCTGCATAATTCTTCCGCCAAATCCGCGTAAAATCGCTTTACAGGTTGCACTGGCACTTTTTAAAGACTCGTAAGACGTAAACAAAACAAGAGTCCGACCTTCGGCTGCCTGTATTAATTTTGGAAGAGCCATTTCTATATATTGCTGATACTCCATACTATCCGGCAGAGGTGCATCTTTAGGAACCGCAAAAATCATATTTTTTTCATAAGGAAACGGAGAAGAATATTCATTTACAACTACTCTGCCTTTTTGTGTAAAGAAAAATCCTGTACGATTCAGCCAATAATTAAAATCACGGCCAGTTTTTAAAGTTGCAGAAGTACAAATGACACTGGACATTTGTTCATAAACACCGTTATTCATCAGCGCAGAAATGTCCAATGGAGTTTTGTTCAAAACAATAAACTCATCTTCCGCAGTATCTTTTCTGAGCGAAGGAGGAAGTCGTTTTTGCTGAATCCAGAAAACGTAATCCTGTTTTTCTTCCCACTGACAAAAATCTTTCAGCAAAATTACATAATCATCAAGTCGACGCAAAATCATTTTTGATTCCCAATAAGCAGGAATATTCTGATCATCCGTTTCAACACCTTCAATAACGAGTCTCACAAGCGTATTAAATTTTGAAAGACTTTTTGACAGTTCACTGACAGCAACCAGAAATGGTCCAAAATCTCTTGCTGTTTGAGAATAAAGCCTTTTTGTCATTTCTTTTCCGGTTAAATCTTTTCCACTTTGCTCTAAAACAGTTATTGCATTTTTTACTTTTGAAACAATTTCACCGGCCGATTCAACTTTATCCTCATTAGAAGAAACTAAGCCAATCGTAAATAAATGCCCAGATTCTGAAGATTTTCGCTTTCTATACATCTGATTCAGCATTTTATTCAGTTTAAAACGAGTAAAACTTTCGCTAAAAAAACTTGTCGCAGCGGTTTCAATTCCGTGTGCTTCATCAAAAACTATATGTTTATACGGAGGCAAAACAGCGGCATCTTCGTATCCGGCACCGTTCATTCTAGATTCTATATCAGCAAACAAAAGATGATGATTTACAACAATAAGATTAGCACTGGCAGCATCTTTTTTTAATTTCATCACAAAACATTCGGAGTGGTACGGACATTTCATTCCCATGCAACCGTCACTTTCAGAATTTACCCGCGTCCAAACTGAATCAGAAGGCATAAATGTAAGTTCAGATTTATCACCCGTCGGACTGTTATTTGCCCAATCAAAGATTTTTTTTATTTCCTCTGCATCATTTTCAAATAAATCGTTTATGGCACCGACCTCATTCAACCGCCGTTTACAGATAAAATTCTGCCTACCTTTCATAAGAATATATTTCAAATCAAGATTGAGCATTTTTAACACAGCCGGAATATCTTTTTCACAAAGCTGCTGCTGTAGATTTATAGTGCCAGTAGAAATTATAACTCTTTCTTTATTTTTAAAAGCCCACAAAACAGCTGGAATTAAATATGCGTAAGATTTTCCAACGCCAGTTCCAGCTTCAAAAATTCCAAGTTTATTTTCATTAAAAACTTTTGCGATATTTTTGCAAAGCTCAATCTGCCCTTCTCTTTCTTCAAATTTTTTATTATTTAGAGCAAGAGGTCCCCGTGTTGTAAGGAATTCCCCAGCCTTTTCTGAATCAAGTTTTTCTTTTTTCTGAGACAAAACCGGTTCTACGACAACATAAATGTCACTAACAGAATTATTTATGATATAAAAACCACAGCCATATTCTGCATAATGACCTGCTACGCTTAAATCTGCATCAGAAGGAACAAGGCTTCCTCCTGGATGATTGTGAATTAAAACTTCTGATTTTTTTGCATTTTCAAAATTAACGGGTACTTTATGAATATTTCCTCGAGCACCAATTTCTACAGAAGTCACTACCCCTTCGGCATTCAGATGTCCTGTAAAAAAAACTTCATTATTGTCAGATTCTTTTATTCCGTTTTTTATTTTGATTATTGATTCGTTTGAAATTAATTTTTTTATATCCATAATTTTCAATATCAAGGCAAAAAAAAAGCTCTAAAACTTAAGTTTTAGAGCCAAACATCTCCCACGGGAATTGAACCCATGTTGTCGGGATGAAAACCCGATGTCCTAACCACTAGACGAGGGAGACATAGCGTTCATCGCTGATGTTTAGTAATATATATGAATAAAAAAAAATAGTCAATAGCTTTACATACTCATTCCGAATTTTTTTACAAGTTTTTCCTGCAAAACTTTACATTCATCTTCCGGCATTCCAAGTTTCAATGCAGAATCTAAATCTTTCATTGATTTTTCATATTCCTGTAATTCATAATATGCTAAAGCCCTGCGAAAATTTGTATGTGCCTGAAAAGCATTTAATTCAAGCGATTTTGAATAACATTCAACGGCTTTTTCATAATTCCGCTGTACAGAATAAACAATTCCTTCATAATAAAAAATTCTGAAATTAGAAGGATCGTATTTTTCACTTTCCTTAAAATCCGACAGTGCATTTTCAAAATCATTTTTTGCAAAATACGCCATACCGCGATGTTTTCTGATTACTGCAATAACATTTTTGTCGCCATCTGTAGTTGCTTCAAGAATTTTTGTATAAATCAAAATCGCTTCATCAATATTTCCCTGATTATGAGCTTCGATTGCACGCAAAATTAAATCATCAATTGTACCTTGAATAAATGGCGAAACACGAGAAATATCTTCCTTCTGCATTTTTTTAACATCAAGTTCTTCTTCAAGAAGATTATCTGCCTTACCATAAAATGATGAACGACGTTCTGCAAGTTCCTTTTGTAGTTTATTCTGATAATCCCTGATTTCCTGGAAAGTTATATCGGCAAGGCTTAAAGACGCGTTTATTGAAGCAAGTTTTCGTCTTAAAGGCTTATCAAAAGGAGAAAATTCTGCTTTATAGATTAATTCATGTTCAACTTCCGCCCAAGCATCCTGCAAAATTGTTCTGATTTGAATTTCACAGACAGCATCCGGAGAAACTGGTTTTAAATCAGCAAATTCATTTTCTAGCGGCGGCTTACAATTTTCTGGAATTTTTATTAAAACGTGAATTGATTCATAGCCAAATTCACTGATTTTTTTTTCGGCCCCCTTTACTTCAATTTCCTTTATATCAAAAAGCTGTTTTATTTGATTTAGGGCAAAATTCAAATCTTCAAGAAAAGCACAAATTACCCTTATTCCCATAATATCTGTCAGATAAATAAAATTTTCCGTTTTTACAACTTTTTCTGAATTAATGCGCAATATTTTTTTATAATAACTGTCAAAACTTTTTACACGGTATTTATAAGTTGGCTGAGTAGATATTTTTATATTTTCCTTTAAAATATTTACAATATTCTTCATTATTTGTAAAAAATATGAATCATAAGATTCATAAACAGTCTTTATCTGATTTTTAGAAATCAACACTAAATCATTCATAAAGCAACTTCCGTACATATATATGGTTTTTTCAAAGAATTTAATATGCTGTTGCAGACATTCTTTTTACAAAAAAAAGCGCACGGAATTTCATCTCTCCATGCGCTTTTTATAAAGTTACCGCTAAAAAAAGCAATTTTTAGAGGTTCTCTAAGATAATTAAATCAAGTTATTTTTCATTTCCAACGGTCTGTGTGTCGCTACTAGAAGAACTTGAAGAAGAAATGCTTGATGTGAATTCATCTTCTGTAGCTAACTTAGCTTTTTCGAGATAGCGATTAACCTGCTTTTCGCCAAATCTTGACATCTCAGAATTCTGACGGGCAGTTTCTTTCTTTGTGATGATTCCCCAAAGATCTTCATCAGCAATATCCCTTTCGCTAACAAGTTCTGCCTTATCGTAAATAACTTTTACGTCTTTGAAGTATCCGATAAAATCTCCACCGTCGTGAGCTGCATCACGTGTAATTTCAAATCCTGTAAACTTAATATATGGAGTTCCACGAGGATAAACCGGATAAACTCTGATTTCACGATTTCTGATTTCTGAAATATACTGCGGATTGTTCCAGCGTAGTTCTTTCCAGCCGTCAAATCCAAGATATCCCATGAAACATCTCTTCTGAACACCGTCTGTATCTTTAATATTTACATACAATCCGTGTGGAAAATTCATACCCATTGTTGTTACAGCAATTGCTTTAACAGTTCCAACATTTTTTACAACACCGTATCCGTCTTCAAAGAGTGTTTTTCCGCTTGCTTTTTCTTCGTCAGTTGGTTCCTGGCGATTTCCGTTTTCATCTGCTGATGACAATGGCTCATAAGCTGGAATTTCGAAAGGAGGAACGATAAATGCATGTGCATTAGAATTCCATGTTGGGAATACAACTCTTACCCCCATAACATTTGAACCTGCAAACGGAACATCTGCTTCTGCTCTTACTGGAGCAGCAACAACTCTTGAATCTGCAAGAGCCTGTACTGTTTTAGCTGAAGAGTTTAAGGAAACTTCCCATTCAGGAAGAGCCAATGAAGTTCTCATTAAATCTTTCTGATCTGCAGTGAAAGTAGCACCTGCTGATACAGAATAGTCCATACAAGTACGACCATTCTGCTGATAATTTCCATTATCATCAGCACAAACATCAGCATCCAATTGTGTGAAATCGATGAGGATTGCTTCATCTGCAAAAGCAACTCCACCAACAAGCAGCATAGCAGCTGCAAATAAACCAAAAGTCTTCTTCATTTTTGAAGCTCCTTTTATACTAATTCGATGTAGCCTTGTATTAGAGAATTATCTAATAAGTACACCATTTTGTCAACTTTTTAAGATTTTTAAAACATCTCCGAAGAAGTTTTAATCTCACTGACTGGAGGCTCAGTCTGTTCTCCGTTTACGAAAAGAATAATCTCTCTTATGCGCGGAAAATTCTTTTTTACATTCAATTTTAGAAGGTCTATTCCTTCTTGAATATCAGTAACATCTGTGCCTTTTTGCAAAATTTCTTCAGACAAGTCCAGATAAAGAGTTCCATCACGCTGAAAACAGGAAATAACTTTTGTATTAGGAGAAAAAAGTTTTCTTGTTCTTTCAACACCACTACCAAGAAGAAGCTCATCTACATAAAGATTTACGATTCCCTGTACAGGTGCCTTGTTTAAATATCGGTATTCAACGACAAATTCACCACTATCAGCCGACGGAAAAATAAAAATTCTTTTTGTACCCGGAACTTTACAGTTAAAAGCTATGATTGAAATTACAAGGCTTATAATCAGGACGGCAGAAATTGAACAAAAAGGTATTAAAATTGATTTTTTGATTTTCATTTTAGTGCTGTAAATCCTTGAGACCGCTCAAAATGTGTTATAAATGCGGATAGACCATTATATATTCCTAAAGTTGCTTTTTTCAAGTATTGTTCGGAATTCAAAAGCAGAGCCTCTTTTTCATTTGAAACAAAGCCTAATTCAATGAGAACGCTTGGCATATTTGAATGTTTTACGACAAACCACTCTTCCGCTTTGATGCCTCGTGCTTCAGATTCTTTGCCAATTTGTGCCTGAAGTCCGTCCATGATGAATTTTGCAATCATAATACTTTCTGTAGTATACTCTTCCTCCATCATTGAATTTAAAATCGGGAAAAGATTTTTATCTTCAGAATCTACGCTTGATTTATCTAAAACAGTTCTGCGGTACCCCGGAGACAAATACCAGACTTCATAACCTGAAGAAGATTTATTGAGTGAAGAATTGACATGAATTGATATAAACAGAATTGCCTCATTTTCTTTTACCTTTACATTATTCGCAATGTCCGTACGTTCGCTCAATGATAAAAATATATCCTTATCCCTTGTCAAAATTATCTGTTTATCAGGATAAGCGGAAACAAGGCGTTCATAAAGCATTTTTGCAACATTCAGATTTATGTCTTTTTCGCGTATTGTAGTATCTTTACCATTAATTTTATAAGTTTTTAACGCTCCAGGATCTTTACCACCGTGACCGGCATCAATTAAAATAGCCCCGACTTTAAACGGAATTGAAGATTCCTGTTGAAAAAAAGATTCTGCGGCACTCACAAATGCAGGACTTACAAAAATACGATTATTTTTAAGTTCCGGAGCGTCAACTGACTTTAAAAGAATACTGTCAAGGACAGCAAGATTTTCGCCAGGCCGGAAAGTAAGCTGATGACCATTTTTTTCAATCATTCCAGATTCAGAAAGAGAATCCCAATAAACACTCATTCCAGATTTTGAGGCAGTTTCGGCAAGATCAACAGAATTTAACTGAGACTTTTGAGCAAAAATCTGACCTGAAAAAATCAAAAGACTGATAAAAACAAAATATTTTATTTTATTGAACAAATTGTCCCTCCCAAATTAATCCTGACAATCACAAATATAAACCGCAGCCTGAATTCCCCCACGAATTACCGCTTTCCAAAAAATTTTTGAATCAAAAGATTTATGAATTGGTCTGAGCATATCAAATTTTCTGGCAGTCTGCAAAATCGTATTATAATTCCAATCTGTTAATTTTGAATTTTCTTCTGATTTCAAAAAATCCGGAATAAAATCTTCTATTTTTTTATTTTCAGGAATTGTTCCAGAAAGTTCTTCCAGCAACATTTTATTAGTGACGGCAAAAGCATCTGGTGGGAATTTTTCTTCATCAGTCAGACTTATTGCTCTTAAAAAAAAATCAGTTGCATCATTATGAGGTTCAAGAGTGATAAAAACATTTGAAACTCCGTCCTGAGCGGCTTCCACGGCAATTTCACGGCTTGCACTCACACTGATAACATTACCGCACTTTTGAACATTATTGCGCGGAAAATCAACGTTACAGCCCGGCGAAACTGTAGCTCGCGGAAGAAAATCCCGCACCGCCTGATCAGTGTAATCCGTGATATTTTCAATATATTTTGCTTTCCCAGGAATTGAAATCCAGGCACGCTCTGCACTAGTCCTTAGGCTCAAAACTTCGTAAAGTTCATAAGGTTTTTGAAGACCTTTCAAAGAAACAAAATCAACAGGAATTCTTCGTTTTTCCAGAACATCAGGATTTTTACAGCAGGCAACTTTTAAAGCTTCTTTTGTAAGATTTACGTCAGAAGAATAAGGATATGTCCAGCCAGACATATAACCGCCGGAAAGTCTTGCAGCAATTTCGCCAATCATAGGACCGTTTTTTGTATATTTTATGTCCGCCTTGGCAACTCCTTCTGTAAGCCCTAAGGACTTTGCGCCACATGCAAAACAGGAAATCAGTTCATCGTGCATTTTTTTGTTTAAAACTGCAGGCATAGTGTGTCCCGTTTCTATAAAGTACGGAGGATAAAAAATATGACGTTCAGCAAAACCTGTGACGGTGAATTTTCCATTCGTGACAACAGCGTCAATTGAAAATTCAGGGCCTTCCATATATTCTTCGACAATTGTCAAACCGGAACGGGAACTTTCCGTCGCATTTTTGATTGCCGGTAAAAATTCAAGCTCAGAACGCACAAGACGGCAACCACGTCCGCCCATATTATCAACAGGCTTAACAACAAACGGAAATGACATTTTTTGTAAAATTCTGGAAATAAGATTTTCGTTTTTTAAATCTTCTGCACTGATTTTTACAAATTCTGGAGACGGAACGTTTGATTTTTTAAAACAAGTTCTCATTCTTGTCTTTATGCTTGCGTTGAGCGCGGCTTCATAAGAATGAGCATTCAAATTTAATTTTTCACAGACATAACTAACCGAAACCGAAAAATCAGTTCCTGCAGTAAAAACAGCTTTTAATCCGCCGTCCGACTGTAATTTTCTGGCAAAATCAAGAATTTTCTCTTTATCTTTTAAATCAATCTGACAAAATTCATCGGCATAAGGAATACTTACAGCATTTTTATCTGCGTCGATTACAAAAGTTTTATAACCAAGTTCTTTTGACGCTAAAATTGCCGGTTTTTGCATCAATCCGGCACCTAAAATTAAAACATTCATTTTTCCAACCATTTTATTTAGGCTATCTCTAAAAAATCTTTTTCAATGCTTTTTTTAGAGAACCTTTCGAGTTTTTATTCGTTAAAATGCAACGAATTAAAACATCGCGTTTTCAGAGTTATCTCTAAAAATAGCAATTTTTAGAGGTTACCTTTAAAGATACCTAAAAATTGCTATTTTTAGAAATTCCCTTTAATTTTTTTGCAGTAAATTTCGCACGTATCGCCAAGATTTTTTTTACGGCTCAATTTTTCTATTTTTTCCCATTCTGCACTGCCTTTTTGGATTTTCTGATTTTGAACTTCCGGAAAACGCTCTGGATGATGGCCAGTAGAAATAGTTTTTACAACTTTAAATCCGAATTTTTTAAGGATTTTATCCGCTTTTGAAGGCTCCCAGACCGTATAATGATCCGACGGACTAATTTTATAAAAATGAGAAGAATTACTCAAAGCAGAAATTCCCTGAGCACTTGGCGTTGAAAATGCAAAAACTCCGCCTTTTGCAGTAATTTCACTCACTTTTTTTAAAACTTTTTCCAAATCCCTAAAATGTTCAATAACGTACCACATCGTAACAATATCAAACTGTTTTTTTGAAAATTCACTTTGAAAATTTACATCAGGAAAAACAGAACAGCAGGCAGGAATTTTCAAATTTTCTGAAACGTAATTTACTGCATCTTCAGAAATATCCGTACCAAATGCTTTAAATCCCGAATCAGAAGCGGCGGACAAAAACGGACCGTATGCGCAGCCAATATCAAGAAGCGTTTTTTCGTCTGAAGTTTTTAAAATTGATTTTATTTCAGAAATGCGCCTAAACCCCTGAGTTTTTATATTTTCAAAATCTTCCTGATAAGTTTTGCCGTACTGTTTTTTATAATCATCAAAAAAATATGATTTTTCGTACTTTTTATCATCTTCTGAAGTCCAGGACATATAAATCATTGAACAATTCTGACAGCGACGGTAAGTGCGGTTTTCGTTTCTTGAAATAATTTCATCCGCTTTTTTTTGAGTTTCGCGCGAAATATTGCAAACCGGACAGGAAAGTTTTTTGCCACACGAAAGTTTTTTTAAAAATTCACAAAGTTTTTCGTCCTGTTTTTCGCAATCAAAATGATTTTTTATAAGATTTTCAGATTTCAAGGCATTTTTTATTGATTTTTCAGAAATTTTTGAATCAGAAACATAAGCAAAATCATATTTTTGAGCAAGTTTTAAATGAAGTTTTGTCGTCGGGAGCAGAACCACAGCGCAACCGGCAAAAGACGCTTCGTAAGCAGTAAACCCGTAATGAGTAAAAACTAAGTCATATTCAAAAAGTTTTTCTTTTAAATCTTTTACTAGAGGCACAAAATCAACATTTTGAATTTTTTGCATTTTATTATTTGAAATTGCAGTAATTTTTGCATTCGGAAAAATTTTTACCAAAGAATTACAGCACGGAATACAAAGCCCGGCCGGATCTTCTCCTCCAAGGCATACAAGAATTTTTGAATTTTTTGATAAATCAGGTTTCTGTGATTTTACGTGAAGTGGTTTTTGCATAAAATTGCAGTCAGTCTTATTAACTTTTCGTGCAAAATTTAATGACGGAATAATGTCAAGAAGATAATCCGCTTCAGAAATAAATTTACTGCCCTCGTCAATTTGTATTAAAGATTTTGATTTATAAAACTGCTTTGACTCTTCTTTTGTAAGTTTAAAACAATCCGTAACAATCACTGGTCTGTAAGTTTCGTCCGGAAATTGAGAAATAATCTGCCATTCATTTAATCCTTTTGAAATATAGGCTTTTATTATTGAATCAGTTTCTTCTAGTGTTTTATTTTGAGGAATATAAACAAAAAAATTTTTTGAAGAAAGAGCAGCAGAAAGACAGCGGTGCAAATGCCCCGTCCCATGCATTCTTTTTACGGACGGAACTAAAACAACAGGATTTTGCACTTGAGTTGATTGCAGGGCCTTTAAAATCTGCACAGAAGTATAAGGTTCATCACTTTGACCAAGAAAGTAAACGACTTGCAGAGCACGAAGATAATCTGAATACGTGTCTATTGTAGAACGCAGGTCCGGAAAATTATATTTTTGCGGCGACGGAATAAACTGACAGTTAAATTTATCAGTATGACGGTAAAAAGCGGGTCCAACGTGTTCGTGATCATAAGGGTCTGAAGTTTGTTCTGCGGCTTTTAATAAAGATTCTGCGCTGAAAATTTCAACTCCGCTGCCATGTGGCAATCCACTCCATGTTAAATAATCGCAGGCGTCGCCATTTTTATTTTTCTGTTCAAATTCTATACAGGATTCTTCGGCTGCCTCATAAAAAAGGAAAGGATTATCGGCGGTGGCACGAATAATTGTTTTTACATCAAGAGTTTTTATTAAATCACAAAAACGTTTAAGAACATCGTTTAACTCTCCTGCAAAAATTTCAAAACCGCTTGATTCGCACAGAGGCTTTAAAGTTTCGTAGGAATCAAAATCCGTGGCAATAAAATAGCGGTCTGCAGGAACTTTTTTCATACTGCACATGGCACATTCGACGACAGTTTTCTGACCAAGTTTTTTTAACGCTTTTGAAGGCAATCTGGTTGAACTTAAACGACATTGAATTATAACGGCACGAGAAGTTTTCATCTTAAATTCCTTAATTTACGGACAGATTTTCACAGCTGCCCTAATTTCAGACAGTCCAGTTTTTTACAAAAGTCATCATATCCATTTTGAATCTATACTTATTTTTGCAAACCCACTGCTTTGCATCTTTGAACTGTTCTAAGGCTTCCAAAAAACCGCAGGAAGATTGTGAATAAAATTTAAAAAACGAAGAATTTTTTATATACGCAGCTTCCATTTTGATTTTTGGCAGCTGGTTTTTTAAATAAAACCGAATGTAATCAAGATTTATCGTCGTGTCACAAGAATCTGGCTCTTCAACATAAGCAAATTGGAGCATTGAAGTAATTTTTGTTTCTTCGCCCCACAGCCATGAACGGATTGCAAGATCAAGATTCTGCCAGTAAGGAGAAGTAATTGTATAATCAAAACCGCCAAGCTGAATGAATTTCTGACGATTATACAGTGCAATAAAATCATTAGGATAAACGGTTTTTCCACCTTCGCTGCCAGAAATTGACGAATTTATTACAAATTTTGATTTATCAACAGAAGGTGAAAAACTGCACGGCAACGCTTTTTTATTATTATCCAAAAGCCGAGGAACGATGCAGTAAATTTCTGATTTTGTGAGCCGTTCTGCCATGTGACTAAGGATAATTCCGGACGGAACATAAAGATTTTCGCGCAAAACAAGAACATAATCTGCAGAAACTTCTGCCATTGCAATATTTATAAGTTCACCGTCAGTTGTTTTTTCCTGAGGAATGATAAATTTTACTTCAGGATATTTTTTTGTAATTTCGTAGATTGCAAAATTCTGAGAATCCTTTTCTATTGAAATCACGGAACGAAAATTGCAGGTACGAAGATTATCAAAAATCTGAGTTTTAAAATGAGTTTCTTTGCAGCCAAGAATTACCACAGAAATATTCAGCGCAGATGGTTCATGATTTTCAATTCCGCCAATAGTTGTACAATTGATTGAATGTTCATTAAAAGTTATAGGTATAGTATTCATCGCATTTTCCACACTTAGGACAATATTTTTTTTCAACATGATTTCTTAATTCTTCGTTTAATTTATTCCAGACAGTTTGAATGCCGTCATTAAAAACGTTTCCCTGGATATTTTCAAAAATAAATTCGCGACACAACGGCACAGAACCATCACAAAGAATTGTAAGGTCGCGGCGAAGATGCCAGCAGACATTTCTTTCAATCGGAGATAAATCCGCCGGCTTGCATTGAGGCAAAACTCCACAAAAATCATCATATTTTTGAATTATCAGCTGACCTGCACTTGCATTTGACTTTTCTGACCAGTAACGGTAAAAGTTTTCAAGTTCGGCTTCGTTTTCATTCATTCGGGTAAAAAGCGGATAAACACTGCCCTTTATTACATTTGAAAGAAGCAAAACAGCATTTACGGCCTGGTTAAAATAATTTTTCTGATGAATTTTCTCGTAAGTCTGAGCGGTAAAAGAATCAAGCGAAACGCCAATCATAACTTTTTCCCAGCCGTTTGTTCTTTGTACCGCATTTTCTACGATTTTTTGAAGTTGCACACAAAAATCCTCTGTGACTTTTAAACCGTCAGTTTCTATAAAAACCGAAAGTCCCGGATAAGAAAGTATTTTCTGTATGATTTTTAAAACTTCTGGATGATTTAATGCCTCGCCAAAAGCAGAAAGTCCAACGACAGCTTTTTGTGAAAAATCCGCAATCTGAAAAATCAAAGACGATATTTTTTCAAAATCCATGAATTTTTGAGACGCAAAAGGCGAAGAATTAAATTTTTTCTGATATTCACTGACATAAGGCGAATAAATGCTATCAACATTGACCGAATCACAAATCTGGAGATTATAAAACGACGGAACAGTTTTTAAAATCTGCGGGTCATTGACGGCAAAACTGGAAAGTTCATCTGCATTTTCAAGGTAAAGTTCCGTTTTATGACAGTAATTTTTATAAAGATTTACGGAAGAAATAAAATCAAGGGGCGAAGTACAGTCAAAACTGTAACGCAAAAGTCTGAAATCTTCCGGAGCCAAAATACTTTCCACGTCAAAAGAATTCACGTCAGTTTTTATTAATTCCCAGAAAGAATCGCGGGCAACAGACTTTTCCCCGATATTTTTTTGAATATTCTGCGAAAGTTCACTCAAAATTGAAATACAGCCGGCATCTATAATTTCCGGAGCAAAACCATAAGGATAGCCGTCTGCAAAAGTATATTCCGATTTAAATTCCTGATGCGATTCTTGCATTTTTTTTGTTAAATCCAGATTAAGGAACGGCAGGTCGGCATAAGAATAAATCACATAGTCTGCGTGCTCTTCCTTGCAATAAAGGCAGAGCTGTTTTAAAAGTTCTGTGAAATTTTTAATTTCAGATTTTTTTATGATTTTTATGAGTTTTTTGTCACCGGTGACTTTTTCTGCCCATGAAAAATTATGTTCAAGAGCTGATTTTCCGCCAAAATCTTTTTTATTTTCTAAAATATTTTCTTCATCATATAAAATTACAATACAATTCATCTCTTTACTTATCGGATTTTCGTTGATAAAGTTAAGGGAACCTCTAAAAATTGCAATTTTTAGAGGTAACTCTGAAAACGCGATGTTTTA
>CAVJCY010000065.1:0-5512 GCA_963648145.1 bacterium
AAACTGTAAAGAAAAGATATTCTATTTTTTACTCAACAAGAAAACACAGATTATTTTACATTCATATAAAATAACTCAGTCTAAAAAAAACTCTGATTTCACAAATATCGTGTTTCACGTAAAACATTTTATTTTTTCCAAAAACAGGATTTCATCAAAATATTTTCTCTGTGCAGAAAACAAATCACATAGTTTCACGTAAAACAAAAAATGACGTTTTTACTCAACTTCATTAGTCTTAATATTTTCAGAGTTACCTCTAAAAATTGCAATTTTTAGAGGTTCCCTTATTTCAAAATTGTCTTTAAAAATTGCAATTTTCAAAACCTCAGTTACGTTTCACATAAAACACAAGACTTATCCACATATCCACAGACTTATCCACAATTTTATCCACATTGTTAATATCTTGTGGATAAATAAAGTTTCACGTAAAACAAAAAGGGTCAGTCTATTAAAAGACTGACCCTTTTGCCTGATGTGACCCAGAAAACTAATAATTTAGTTATCACCCTCTTTCTGATTATTCAATAATTAAATCATTTTGTCAACCAAAGTTTTTATCAGATAAAAATAATTTTATAAATCTTTATATTATAAAGATTTACAGATTTTCATCATTTTTTTTCTGTAGTTTATCAATTCCAACAAGATAATCTGGCTCAGAAACCTTTACTACAGAAACACCGGAAGCTCCCTGCCCTTGTGATTTTATTTCTGTTGCTTTTATTCTTAATGTCTTACCCTGACTTGTCATAAGAACAATTTCATCATCATCACTGATTGTCATGGCACCGATAATTTCACCTTTAGATTCTGTATTTCCAAAAACCCGCTGACCGCCAGTACCTCGTCCATGATTAGAAAACAAATCAAATTCAATTCTTTTTCCGTAACCTTTTTCTGTTACTAAAATCAAATTTGTATCAGGTTCAATTTTTACAGCAGCTGCAATTTCATCACCCTCTGCAAGTTTCATACCTTTGATACCAACACCTGCACGCCCCATTGAACGAACTGACTCTTCCGAAATTCTTAAAGCCTTTCCTCGACGAGTAATCATCATAACTTCTGAAGTTCCATCCGTTAGAATAGCACTTATAAGTTTGTCACCGTCATTAAGTTTTATACCGATAATTCCGCGTGTTTTTGCATTCTGAAATTCTGATGAACGAACTTTTTTTACAATTCCTTTTTGTGTAGTCATAAAAATGTACTGCTCATCAGAGAACTGTTTTAAAGTTACAATCGTTGTAATTTCTTCATCAGGACTAACCTGCAGTAAACTCTTTATATGAGAACCTCTGCTTGTTTTTTCAGATTCAGGAATTTCATGAAGGCGCAACCAATATGCTTTACCAAAATTTGTAATAAACATTAAATAATCTTTTGTAGAACCAATAAATAATTGTTTTACATAATCATCTTCAAGCAAAGATGCACTGTTACTTCCAGTTCCTCCCCTACCCTGCTTTTTATATTTTGCTACAGAAACTCGTTTGATATAACCAAGACGAGAAATCATAACAACCATATCCTCGTCTTTTATTAAATCTTCAACGTTAATTTGTTCAACTTCATCAGCAATAATATCAGTGCGTCTGTCATCACCATATTTTTCTGCAAGTTCATTTGTTTCTGTTTTTATAAGATTTAAAATCTTTTCATGATGATTAAGAAGATCCTGGAGATAATCAATAAATGCCTGAAGTTCTTTTATTTCTTTCTGTAAATCTTCAATCTGCAGTTGAGTGAGACGCCCAAGACGCATATCAACAATTGCCTGTGCCTGTTCATCATCAAAATTAAACCGTTTTTCAAGATTAAGTTTTGCTTCATCTGTATTACGACTTGCTTTTATTATTTTTATAACTTCATCAATATTATTGATTGCAACAATCAGGGCTTCCAAAATATGCATTTTATGTTTTGCAATTTTTAAATCATAAATTGTACGGCGGGTAATGACTTCATCACGATGATTAACAAAGTGCATTATCAACTGTTTTAGATTTAATATTTCTGGCTTTAAATATGTCTGAGGTAAGGTCAAATATCCAGGTTCATCATATCTTGAAGTTGAACCTTCTTTAATTTGAGGAACCAAAGCAAGATTTATAACACCAAAATTTGATTGCAAATCTGTTTTTGCAAAAAGCTGATTCAAAACGATTTTTGTTATTGCATTTTTTTTCAACTCAACAACAAGACGCATTCCTACGAGGTCTGAAGTTTCATCGTTTGCATCTGCAATTCCTTCAATAACTTTATCGTCCTTAAGTTCGTTAATTCGTTTTATGATATTTGTAGTATTTACACCATAAGGAACTTCCGTAAAAACTATATATTCCTTGCCACGTTTATCAGTTTCAATTTTAAACTTAGAGCGAATTACAATTTTTCCTCGTCCAGTTTTATAGGCTTTTTTAATTCCTGATGTTCCATAAATAATACCGCCCGTTGGAAAATCCGGACCTTTTATGTAATACATCAGTTCATCAATTGAAATTTCAGGATTATCAATATAAGCAGAAATTGCTGCTGCAACTTCGCGCAAATTATGAGTTGGCATATTCGTTGCCATACCAACTGCAATTCCTGTTGTACCATTACAAAGAAGAAACGGAAATTTTGCCGGCAAAACTGAAGGTTCATTTGTTGTATCATCAAAGTTGCGGGACATATCAACAGTATTTTTGCTAATGTCAGCAACCATTTCTTCCGTAATTTTTGACATTTTTGCTTCTGTGTATCGGTAAGCGGCTGGAGGGTCACCACCTATTGTACCAAAGTTTCCTTGAGGAGTTACTGTTGTATAACGTTGAGAAAAATCCTGTCCAAGACGAACAAGAGCATCATAAACTGAAGCATCTCCGTGGGGATGATAATGTCCTAAAACTTCACCAACGATTGTGGCACACTTCTTAGTTTTTCCACCTGATGAAAGATGAAGAGTATCCATTGCATACATAATTCTGCGATGAACAGGTTTTAAACCGTCACGAACATCAGGCAATGCACGCTGAACAATTACTGACATTGAATAGTCAATATAGGCCTGTTTTACTTCATCTTCAATTGGAATTTTTATAACTGTTCCGCCAGCTTCTGTTTTTATTTCTTCTAACATTTAATGATTTCCCTTTTTCTAAATATCCAGATTTGCATAACTTGAATTTGATTCAATAAATTCACGTCTAGGTTCAACTTCTTCGCCCATACAAATTGTAAAAATCTTATCTGCAGCTTCTGCATCAGGAATTGTAACAACTCTCATTTTTCTGTGAGACGGATCCATTGTTGTTTCCCAAAGTTGTTTACCGTCCATTTCACCAAGACCTTTATAACGCTGAACATCCGCTTTTGTACGATTTTCACCAAGTGCAGCAAGTGCTTCATCTCTTTCCTGCTCTGAATAACAATAAACAGGTTCTTTTTTACCAAGCTGAATTTTAAAAAGCGGTGGCATAGCAAGATAAACATAGCCTTTTTCAATCAATTCCGGCATATATCTAAAAAAGAAAGTCAAAAGTAAAGTTCTGATATGAGAACCGTCGACATCGGCATCCGCCATAACAATAATTTTGTGATAGCGGAGTTTTTCAATGTTAAATTCTTTGCCAATTCCAGTTCCCAATGTTTGTATTACAGGAAGAAGTTTATCGTTTCCTATAACTTTTGAAGCGTCAACCTTTTCAACATTGAGCATTTTTCCCCAAAGTGGAAGAATTGCCTGAGTTTTAGAATCGCGTCCTTTTTTTGCAGAACCGCCGGCAGAATCACCTTCGACGATGTAAACTTCACAAATTTCAGGATTATCTTTTATTGAACAGTCAGAAAGTTTTTCAGGTCTTGTAAATCCTGTAATTCCTGATTTTTTTCTAGAAGCTTCTTTTGCTTTTCGAGCTGCGATTCTTGCAGTTGCTTCTCCAACAGTTTTTTCAAGGACTTTTTCTATAACGTGTGGATTTTGTTCAAAGAAAATTGTAAGTTTTTCTTTTACAAGAGAATCAACTATTCCTCTAACTTCAGGATTTCCAAGTTTATCTTTTGTTTGACCTACAAATTCCGGTTCAGGAACTTTCATTGAAAGAACCGCAACAAGTCCGGCTTTTACGTCATCTCCATTTATTTTTTCGTAAGGGTCTTCTTTTGGATCTAATTTACCTTCTTTTTTAGGCATCTTTTTCTTTATTTTTTCATTTGAATCAAGAAATTTAGATATAACAAAAAGAAGTGCCGATTTAAATCCGTCAAGGTGAGTTCCACCGTCTGTTGTTCTGATGTCGTTTACATAAGTATGAATATTTTCAGAGTAACTTTCATTATATTGAAAAGAAAGTTCTGTAATCACATCATCTTTTTCGCCAGTAATATAAACTGGTTCTTCTGGATATTTAAATTTTGCCTTTGAGTTAATTTCATTCACATAGTGAACAATTCCACCTTCATATTTAAGAATTTCTTCTTTAGGATTTTCAAGGCGTTCATCACGGAACACAATTGTTATTCCACTGTTCAAAAAAGCAAGTTCTTTAAGACGTTGAATAAGAACATCCCAGTCATAAGTTGTTGTTACTGTAAAAATAGATGAATCAGCTTTCCATCGGATTGTTGTTCCGTGTACTGAATCATCTATATCACCTGTAACTTCAACCTTTGTCTTAGGAATTCCTTTTTCATATTTTTGCTGATAAATATGACCGTCGCGTTTTACAGTCGCTTCCATCCAGACAGAAAGAGCGTTTACACAGGAAACACCAACACCGTGCAAACCACCTGAAACTTTATAAGAACCTTTGTCAAATTTTCCGCCGGCATGAAGTCGTGTTAAAACAAGTTCCAAAGCAGAAATATGTTCTGTAGGATGAATATCAACAGGAATTCCACGTCCATTGTCTTCTACACGAACAACATCATCTTTTTCAAGAGCAACAACAATTTTATCACAATAACCTGCCATTGCCTCATCAATTGAATTGTCAACAGTTTCATAAACAAGATGATGAAGACCTTTTGGACCTGTAGAACCAATATACATTCCAGGACGTTTTCTTACAGCCTCAAGTCCTTTTAAAACCTGAATATTACTTGCACCATATTCATTAGACATGCTTTTTTTCCTACCATTTGATTAATATTACTATTTTATACTATAAAAGCTAAATTTTCAATGATTCAAACTACCAGATGTTAGTTATGAGCAAATATACCTCTAAAAATCTGAAAAATAATTACCTTGAAGAAAGTAAAAAACTTTTTAATAATATAAGAATGTCTGAAAATTTTTATGAAAATGCCCTTTCTTACGTGTTAAATGAATTTGAAACTTTCTATAAAAATCAAGGAAAAGAATCTGAATTCCTGTTTAATTATAATATGTCCTATGTTACAGAAACTATTGATACTTTGACTGTTTCTGTAACTTCGCCATTTTTACTGCAAATGATGAAACCTAAAGGCGTTTTTGAAAATGTAGAAAAAAAAATCCAGGAAATTACGGGTCAAAGTG
>CAVJCY010000065.1:5564-15565 GCA_963648145.1 bacterium
CTCAAAAAAATTATGAAAATAAAGAAAATTCTAAATTTTATGATTCTGAAAATTCTGATGAAAAATCAAAACCTAAGAAAAAACATCCTCAGCTAAAAGAAGAATATACTTTTGAAAATTTTATTCCCGGAGATAACTGCCGTTTTGCCTATAATGCTGCAATAGCAATTTCTAAAAATCCCGGAAAAGATAAAAATCCTCTCTTAATTTATGGAGGTTCAGGTCTTGGTAAAACTCATTTGATGCAAGCAATTGGAAATTATATTTACGAAAATAATCCTAAAATGAAAATTGCTTGTATTTATGCAGAAGATTTTACAAATGAATTTCTTGAATCTTTAAGAACTCAAAAAACTATTGAATTCAAAAATAAATATAGAAATCTTGATGTTCTTTTAATTGACGATATTCATTTTTTGCAAGGAAAGGAGGGAACTCAGGAAGAATTATTCTACACTTTTAATGCCCTTGCAGAAAATAAAAAACAGATGGTTTTTACCTGTGACCGACCTATAAAAGACATAAAAGATATGGCTTTGCGTCTTGTAAGTCGTTTAAAACAAGGACTTACAATTGATATTCAGGCTCCAAATTATGAAGAAAGATATGCAATTATTCAGAAAAAATTGGAAATTTTCGGAAAAACTTTGTCTCCAGAAATAATTAATTACATTGCAGAAAATATTGAAACAAATGTCCGTGACCTTGAAGGAGCTTTGACAAATGTAATTAATTACGAAGAACTCATCGGAGAAAAAATTAATCTTGAGCAGACAAAAAATATTCTTAAAAGCATTATTTCTTCTTCTGATGAAAATATTTCGCTGGAAATCATAGAAAAAGTAATCTGCAATAATTACGGAATTAACGCTTCAGATTTAAAATCAAAAAAACGTGACAAAAAATATGTAATTCCGCGAAATTATTTTGTTTACATTGCAAAAACTCTCACAGAAATTACATATCTTGAACTTGGAAGAGAACTTGGAAAAGATCATTCAACAATTATGCATTCATACAACAAAATCGCTGATGAAATAAAAATTGATGAAATTGAAAAATTAAAAGTTGATAATCTTATCAGGGAGGTTAAAAATTTTAAAAATTAATCATAAAAAGGATTTTATTCTTCTGTGAATATTTTGTGTAAATCCTGTTAATATGGTGTGGAAAAATGTAAAAACTAACACTAAAATGTGAATATGTGGAAAAAATGTTTATAAAATTTCAAATGATATAAACATTTTAAAACATTGTAATATATGATTTTAGGTATGATTTCCACAGTTTTAACATACACTATTATTACTATTACTAAATTTAATAAATTTAAAAAATAACAATATCATTGTTGAAAACCTTAAAACTTTTATATTTGTTATTTTACGATAGAAAAGTGGTACTAAAAACTTGTGACTAAAATAACGGCAAAGTTTTTAGTCACAAGTTTGCGTTGCAAACTTCTTTATCAACTGCACATTCACAATAAAATGAAAATGTGCTTAAAAAGTCAAAACTAAAACTTCAGTTTTATAATTAACTTTTTATGGGGGAAAATGATGAAATTTACATTTGACAGAGATGCAATGATAAAGGAAATAAGCATTGCTCAGGAAATAATTACTAACAAAAGTCCAATTTCTATACTTTCTAATATTTTGATAATTGCAGAAAACAATTCTTTGATAATAAAAGCAACTGATTCAACAATAAAATTTACAACTTCAATTCCAGTAGAAATTCAGGAAGAAGGCAGAACAACAATTTACTGTGATAAATTTATGAGTATTCTTTCTGCATTGCCAACTGGTGACGTTGAATTTAATCAGGAAAATATTGAAGTAAATATAAAACCAGTTTCAAGTTCTAAAAAAATTAAATTTAAACTTAAAAGTCAAACTAGTGACAAATTTCCGGAAATGGGAACAAGTGAAAATATAACTTTCTTTGAAGTTTCATCAAAAGATTTTAAAGAAATGATTAGACAGACCGTTTTTGCTGTTTCTGATGAAAAAAACAGATATTTTATGACAGGAGTTTATTTTTTAAAGAACGATGAAAAGTTAACAATGGTTGCAACTGATGGAAGACGTCTTTCATGTATAAATAAAGATGGACAAAATGTTCCTGATTTTACTCCGGCAATAATTCCTACAAAAATTTTGAATTGTATTTTGAAAAATGCTCCGGAAGAAGGGAATATTAACGTTGGAGTAATGGATAAATCAATTTTTGTAAAATATGGAAATGTAGAATTTTCTTCAGTTTTGATTGATGGACAGTTCCCTAATTATCAAAAAGTTATTCCTGAAAATCTTTCAATGAAAATTCAGGTAAATAAAGATGATTTGGATTCTGCACTTAAAAGAACAATTATCATGGTTGATAAGAAAGTTAGCCGCATAATTTTTAAAGTTACCAGCGGAGTTTTAAAAATTATTACTCCAGAATCTGATATTGGTACTGCAGATGAAGAAATTCCTTGTCGTTATGATGGACAGGAAATTTCTATGGCATTTAAATATAATTATGTCACAGATCCTTTAAGAGTTATTGATTCTGAAAATGTTGTTTTTGAATTTAATGTCAGTGATGATAATATTAACGGAGAAACTCAAGTTACAAAGGCAATTATAATGCACGGAGATAAATCTGATGATTATATTCATGTAATAATGCCAATGAATTATTAATTTATGTTTTTATATCAGAGTTTTTACAATTTTCGCAATCTGAAAAACGATACAATAGACCTTTCAAACCGGGAGGTCTATTTTGTTGGTGAAAACGGACAGGGAAAAAGTAATATTCTGGAATCTTTGTATTATGCAGCATACGGAGTAAGTTTTAGAACTCATAATGATGGTCAGATTATAAAAAAAGGTGAAAAAAATTTTAGTCTGATTTCTATGTACAACAAAAACGAAAATGATACTCAAAAAATAAGTGTTGTTTACGAAGATGGCAAAAAGAAAATTGAAAAAAATGGAAAACGAATTCACGACAGAAAAGAACTCATAAATACAATTCCGTGTATTATTTTTTGTCATGATGATATGCGTTTTGCAACAGGTGATCCAGATGGCAGAAGATTTTTTATTGATCAGTCGTTAACTCTTTATGAAAATTCCTATATTGAAGATATGAGAAATTATAAAAAAATCCTGAAAAGCAGAAATATGATTTTAAAAAATCATCAGTACGAAATGCTTGAGATTTATGATTCTCAACTTGCACAGTATGGATTAATAATTCAGGAAAAAAGAAAAAAGGCAATTTTTCAGTTTAATCAGATTTTTGAAAAACTTTTTTATGAAATTACCGGAATTGAAGGTTTAAAAATAAGATATGACCCTTCGTGGAAAAAAGTTGAAAAAACAGATTTTGAAATTTCTGATGTTTTGTCAATTTTAAAATCTAAAGAAGAAAACGACAAATACATGGAAACAACAATGTCCGGTCCTCATCGTGACAGAATAAATTTTATAAAAGACAATCAGAATTTTGTTTTGACGGCTTCTACTGGTCAGTGCAGATTAATTTCTTTAATTTTGAGAGTTGCACAGGCGGTTTTTTATTCAAGAGCAACAAATTCTAAGCCGGTTTTGCTTATGGATGATGTTCTTCTTGAACTTGATCCTGATAAAAGAACAAAATTGAATGCTCTTTTACCGGAATATGATCAGTTATTTTGTACTTTTTTACCGGGCGAACCTTACGAACGATATATGAAAAATACAACTAAGATTTATAAAATTGAAAATGGAGAATGGAATGACTGATGATGAAAAAATAATTTCCGGAAAATCAATTTTTCAAACTGTATTGAATCTTACTTCTGTCAATGATGATGAAGATAAAAAAATTTCGAGTATATGGAATCAGGTTGTTTCAAAAATAGGCAGTAACAAAAATTCTTCGGAAGATGAAAAAAATTGCGATATAACTCTCGGAGAAAGAATGTCTATGAATTCCAAAGTTGTTGATTTAAAAAATGGGATTCTTCTTGTTGAAACAAAACATTCCGGATGGATTCAATATTTTAAAATGTATCAGAATTTTATAATAAAGGGATTGAACTGGGCTCTGCCAAATCTTCAGATAAAAAGTCTTGGATTCAGACTTGAAGGAAGCAACGCAAAACTAAGTGACAATTATGAAGATGTTTATAAAAAGGCAAAAGCGGAAATGGACAGAAAAATTGAAAATCAGGAGGAAGAATTAAATAAAAAATTCAATTTTTCTGAATCTTCAAAAAAAGAAAATGATAAAAATGAAAATTTACCCCCAGAATTTTATGAAATGTTTGATAATTTAACTAAATCAGTTGAATCTGCTGAGCAAAACAATGATTGACCAATGTCAAAAAATAATGCTATATTGTGTACTATTCTTAACGTAATTTTTTAGGAAAATTTTTATTTAATATATAAGGAGCTAGTTCTATGAAAAGAACATATCAACCAAGTAAAGTAAAACGAAACAGAAAGTTCGGATTTCGTGCTCGAATGGCTACAAAAGGCGGACGCAAAATTCTTGCAAGAAGAAGAGCTAAAGGTAGAGCAAAATTATCTGTAGCTGATGAAAAAAAGAAATACTAATTTTTAGGGATGGAAACAGATTTAATAAAAACGGGATTTTTTAAACGTGAAGAACGGATAAAAAATCCCGCTGATTTTAAAAAACTGTTCAAAAATGGAAATAAGATAAGTATTCCGGGAGCGAAAATATTTTTTCTTGAAAATAATCTTGGAATGAATCGTGTAGGTTTTCCTTTGATTCGTGGATACGGTAACGCGGTCGAAAGGAACTTATCAAAAAGATACAGCCGAGAAGTCTATCGATATATAAAAGCACATCTGAACACCGGATATGATATGTTATTCTTAATTTATCCAGGAAACGATTCGTTCAGCACGCGATGTGTTCAAATTCGTCAATTGTGTGAAAAGGCAGGATTATTAAAAAAATGAAAAAATTTCTTATGAAATTTTTCTGTGTTTTAATTCGCGCTTACCAAATTTGTATTTCTCCTTTGCACGGGCATTGTTGCAGGTTTGAACCAACCTGTTCAGCTTATGCTCTTGAAGCAATTAAAAAATACGGACCGGGAAAAGGTCTTTATCTTGCAATTAAAAGAATTCTCAAATGTAATCCATTTTTTAAGGGAGGTTATGACCCTGTCCCTTAGATTCAGTTATCAGAAAATTAATTTTCAAGGAAAATCAAATGAATAAAAATACTATTATTGCGATTGTACTTTCTGCAGCTGTTCTTATAGGTTTTTTTGTAATTCAGACTTTTGTATTAAGAAAAAATCAATCAGAAAATCCTGTTGTGACTGAAAATGTTGAAGAAATTGAAACTGTTGATGCAACGACGGGCGAAAATTCTGTTTCTGAAAATGAAATTTTTGAACAAACTGAAACAACTGAAAATTTTATTCAGGATGTAGAAGAAAAAGAAATAACTGTAGAAACTGATAAAGTTATTGTTCGTTTTACAAATAAAGGCGGTGACATTATCAGTTACAAACTTAAAAATCAAAAAGATAATGATACTGGTGACTGGATTCAGCTTTCGGACAGTGTTACAGATTTTAATAGAACTTGTGCCATTTCTTTTGGAAATGTAGAAAAATCAATCATCAATGATAATTTTGAAATTGTAGATTTTACTGAAGGCGATAAAAATTGTACTTTCAGAAAAATTATTGATTATCAGGGAAAAAAATATGCTTTTGAAAAAATTTATAATTTCAAAGACGGCGAATATTTGTTCAAACTTGATGTAAATATTCACTGTTTGTCTGAAGGTGGAATGAATTTTGATAATGTTTCTTACACAATCAGAACTTCACCGCAGATTGGACCTCATTATGATTCAAAGTTAAACAGATATGAATATCGTCAGTATTTAAGTTATGACGGAAATAAATACAAAAAGAAGAATTTGGGTTCTGGCCAGTTTAAAAGAAACGACAAAAATTTTATTTGGGAAGGAATTGCTGGAAAATATTTTGTTGAACTGATTATTCCTTCAAATCCTGAAATTATAAATGCAGGTTTTTATTCTACACAGGTTGTTGATGGATATCAAAATGGACAGACATTACTTGAACGAAAATCCTTTAATTCAAATGGTGTGAGTGATACTTATTATATGTATTTTGGTCCTAGAAGTGAAAAAGAACTCAGAAAATACAATGTAGCAGAAAATAACGCTTGGAATTTCAGCAAATCAAATACATCAGAGCCAGTTCAATATAAACTTACACAGTGTTTACCTACAAGCGGTTGGCTTAGTTGGCTTGAAATTGCACTTAAGTGGTGTCTTGAATTACTGCACAAATTTATTAAGAACTGGGGTGTTTGTATTATTGTTCTTACAATTTTGCTTAAAGCTGCAATGTTCCCTATTTCTAAAAAGCAGTCAATGTCAACGCTGAAAATGCAGCAGATTCAACCAAAAATTACAGAAATTCAGGAAAAATACAAGGACGATCCTAAAAAAGTTCAGGCTGAAACATCTAAAATTTATCAACAGATTGGATATAATCCTGCAAGCGGCTGTTTACCGATGGTTTTCCAGTTTTTAGTTTTGTTTGCAATGTATAACTTGTTCAACAATTACTTTGAATTCCGTGGTTCAGAATTTATTCCATATTGGATTCCAGATTTATCTACGGGTGATTCTATTGTGAGCTGGAAAAAAGACATTCCGTTGATTACAAGTTTTACTGGAAATAAACTTAGACTTTTGCCGATTATTTATCTTGCAACTCAGATTTTCTACGGAATTATTACTCAGTATGGTGGAGCAAGTCAGAATTCTAAATCTATGAAATTTATGACTTATGGTATGCCGGCGATTTTCTTCTTCCTGTTTTACAGTGCACCGGCAGGTCTTTTGATTTATTGGATTGTAAGTAACGTTTTTCAGATGGGACAGCAACTTATAATCAACAAAATGGTAGAAAAGAAGAAGGGTGAAATTTCAAAAGAAAATAAAAATCCTGAAAAAAAACTTCCGCCAAAAGCAAAATCTAAGATGAAAAAAGATAATTCACCGAAGAAAAAGAGTTTGTTCAAAAAGTTTTAATCAGAAAAAAATCAAGACAAAATTTTTTGTGTTAAATGAAAATTTTTGTCTTTTAAAATAATAGGAGTTATTTAGATGACGTACGAATATGAAGGAAAAAACGAAAAAGAAGCGATTGAAAATGCAGCAAATGCTCTTGGACTTGAAAGAGATCAGTTTGATGTAGAGATTCTTGAAGCTCAGAAAAATTCACTTTTTAAAAAAGGTTACGTAAAGATTAGAGTTCACACTCTTGAAGATGAAAATACTTCAGTTGATAGTGAAAAATCAAACTATGAAGAAAAACATTCAAGAATTGTAGCTGATCCACTACCTCAGGGAGAATTTGAAGAAAAACTCATTGAATTTATTCAATCAATTGTTGAAAAAATGGGTTATGAAGCAAAGGTTTCTGTTGTTTATAGGGAAGAAAAAAAAGTTGGAATTAAACTTGAATCAAAGAATTCTTCAATTTTGATTGGACGTAAGGGTAAAAATCTTGATGCTTTGCAGTTTTTATCAAATATTTATGCCGGAAGACTTGGTCACGAAGATGTAAGAGTTATTCTTGATACAGAAAATTACCGCATCAGACGTGAAGAAACTCTTGTACGACTTGCTTATAATACTGCAGATAAAGTTCGTTCAACTCATAATTCAGTTTTGCTTGAACCAATGAATCCTTTTGAAAGAAGATTGATTCATACAACTTTAAATGATATTCCTGATGTAGAAACTAAGAGCGAAGGCGAAGGTGTTTACAAACAGGTAAGGGTTATTTATAAGGGAATTCGTTAATGAAAAAAAATGAAAAATTATTAACTGCCGTTTTTGGAATTTTTCTTTTGTCAATAACAAGTTTATTTGCAGAATCTTTGAAAATAGAAGATATTTTGAGTTCTGAAAATATTAATATTCTGAAAAAAGAAAAAATGATTCAGAAGATTTATTCTGATTCTGAAGAAAAAATCAGTTTAATTCCTGAAACTGTTTACAAGATGTTGTGTTTTGAAAATGCAGTTGAAAAGAAAAAAAATAATTTTTCATTTGTTTCTGAAAGTTTATATTACGTAAAAAAATCTGATTTGCTGGAAAATAGTGAATCTCAAGATATTACAGTTGATGATTTTTCTAAAGTTTTGCGTTCCTATTCTGAAATGAAAGGTCTGACTTATTATTCAAAGAATGATAAAAAAATAAAAGTTTTGTACAAAGATGCCTATACGGTAAATAATTCTGATAGCAGAACTAAAATTGCAGATCAGACAGATGGAAATGCGGACGGAAAAACTCTTTATGTTTTTCAAGATGATAATTCGTTTGGAAAAAATGTTTATGAAGTTAAATATCATCAGAATGATTCTATAGTTTATGCGGTTTTTACAAATGTTGACGGTATTGGCTGGGGTCCTGTAACTGCAATTGAACCTGGAAAAATGAAAGTTCATCTTATGGTTATTGATTGCGGTGATTCTCTTTGCCTTTATTTGTTGAGTGATGCTGACTGTATGAAAGTTTCTATGTTGAAAAAGCGGATTGAAAATTCATTGACATCAAGAATTGATGCTATGAAAGACTGGTTTATAAAACAATTTTAATAGAGGCTGAAAATGAAAAATTTAAATGTTAAGAAAATATTTTTAGAACTTATGTGTGGACTTGCAATAATTAGTAGTGTTGCCTGTAGTCCAAGGAGTAAAACAATGGATTCTTTGAAAGGAAAAGAAGGTCTTTTTGCAATTATTGAAACTGATAAAGGTGATATTGCACTGGAACTTTTTTACAAAGATGTGCCGATGACTGTAACAAATTTTGTTGGTCTTGCTGAAGGTACTTTGGATGCAGCAAATGGAAAACACTTCTATGACGGTTTAAAATTTCATCGTGTAATTGCTGATTTTATGATTCAGGGTGGTGACCCCAGAGGTAATGGAACTGGCGGACCTGGATATAAATTCCCGGATGAATTTGTTGACGGTCTTATTTTTGATAAACCTGGAAAACTTGCAATGGCAAATTCCGGAACAGATACAAACGGAAGTCAGTTTTTTATTACACACGTGCCTACTGATTGGTTGAATTATAAGCACACAATTTTTGGCGAAGTTGTTGATGATGTAAGTCAGAAAGTTGTAAATACAGTTAGCCAGAATGATGTTATAAAATCTGTTACAATTGTGAGAAAAGGAAGTGACGCAGAAAAATTTACTGCTACACAGTCTGATTTTAATAAATTGGTTGCTGCACAAAAAAAATTAAACGAAGAACGAGAAGCTAAAAAGCTGGAAGCGGTAATTGAAGGTTGTGAAAAAACAGCTTCTGGAATTTACTTTAAGGTTTTAGAAAAAGGAAACGGCAAAAAAGTTGGTTCTGGTAAAAAAGTAACTGCCGAATACATTGGTTATATGGTTGACGGAACTGCTTTTGATGCTTCTAAAGGCTTTCATCCGCAGGGACATGAGCCTTTGGAATTTGTTGCCGGTGCCAGGCAGATGATTCCTGGTTTTGATGAAATGGTACAGGACATGGAATATGGCGAAACAAGACATATGGTTTTGCCTCCGGAACTTGCATATGGTTCAACGGGTATTCCGCAGGCTGGGATTCCTGGAAATTCCTGGCTTTGTTTTGACGTTAAGATTGTAAAATAAACTGTGTTAGTGCTGTAAAGTGTGCCAAAGCTGACTTACGCAATCAAAGCACAAAATGGCTGGTGTTTTTTAATAGTCACCGGTCATTTTTTTTATGTAACCTCTAAAAAATACCTTTTTCTCCAAAATATCCTGTACTAACTAATTTTTTTTCCATATTTACAGACATTTTTCCTGCAATTTTGCTTTGAATTCTTTATAAGAGTCTTCGACGAGGATTATTGCCGCGTCAGAAAGGACAACAGTGCCCAAAATCTGAATGTAATCAGA
>CAVJCY010000066.1:0-15548 GCA_963648145.1 bacterium
GCGATGTTTTAATTCGTGCTATATCAACGAATTAAAACTCGCACGTATCTCTAAAAAAAGCATTGAAAATGTTTTTTTAGAGATACCCATAATGTTAAAAACATCATAGTATGAATTTTACAAAAGTTCCTGTCGCAAAAACTTTCAATATATCAGATTTTATTGTTGCAAAAGATGGCCTTGTGATTAGCAAAAATCTTTGTGACGTGGCCTCTTTTAATATGACACTTTATTCCTTTGGAGCGGGCGAGGGCATTACCTGGCAGACAATCCCCAGCGATTTACTTTTGACAGTGGAAGATGGTCAAGTGATTTTGGAAACTGATGATGAAAACGGAACTGTCAACGCTCAGATTGCAAAAAAAGGAATGGCACTTTTTGTAAAAGGCAGCCAGCGTTTTCAAATCAGCGGAAATAAACCATATAAATTAAATTTTTCGGTTGTAAATAAAATCAAAAATCAAAAAAAAGGAGAGAATCTTATGTTCATTAAAAATTTTGATCAGGGTAAAGTTGTAACTTTAAAAGATCAGGTTGCAGTTGAAAGCGGAACTATTGTCAGCAAAACTTTAGTAAACGGCGACTCACTTACGATGACGCTTTTTGCTTTTGATGCAGGGCAAGGCGTTAGTACTCACTCTGCACCAGGCGATGCATTTGTTGTGTGCCTTGAAGGCGAGGCCGAAATTGAACTTAATGGTGAAAAACTTTTTATTCACGAAGGCGAATCGCTGATTATGCCGGCCGGTGCTCCTCATGCTCTCAAGGCTGTAAAGCAGTATAAAATGCTTTTGACCGTAGTAAAAGCTTAAACTTTTGGGCATAAGTACCCCGAATTCAGATTGGGCTGTTCTGAACTTCGCTAATTGCTCTAAGTCCTCGGCGTAGAAAATGGCATCACCTGCAGGCTTCGAGTTTTCCTTTGGAGGTGAGGTGGGGTGCAGTATAAAAACTGAAAAAAGTGTCCGTGTAAATAAAACAAAAGCCTGGTCGACAGAATACGCATTATAAAAAGTAAATATGTTTTTACGAAAAAGTTCCGCCATAAAACGAACCTATTCTTCGTCAGAAATACTCATAAACTGTTTTCGACGGTAATTTATGTTCATCAATATTCCTATGCAAATCATAGAAGTCCACAATGATGAACCGCCGTAAGACAAGAATAACAAAGGAATTCCTGTTACCGGCATAATTCCCATCACCATTCCGACATTTGTAAAAAAATGATATGCAAACATTGCAAGAATTCCTGTTGAAATATAAATGCCGTATTTATTTGTAGACTTTTTTATTATGTAAATAATTTTTGAAAATAACACAAAGTAAAGACCAAAAATCAAAAGTCCACCCATAAAACCAATTTCTTCTGTAAGAATTCCAAAAATAAAGTCGGTATGTTGTTCTGGAAGATAGCGTAAATGACTTTGTGACCCATTTAAAAATCCTTTTCCGAAAAGTCCGCCAGAACCAATTGCTATTTTAGATTGCAAAATATTCCAACCAGCCCCCCTGCCGTTATAACCGTCTTTATATGGATCAAAAAAAACAATCAATCTTAATTTCTGATATTCTTTCCCGTCTAATACAAAATTTACTGCAAAAGAAAGCAAAAGTCCTATTGTTATGGCTGTAAAAAAATAATTTATCCAGTAAATATATTTTGGTCCGTGAAAATATCGTCTTATAATAATTCCAATAGCAGAAATAATAAAAAAAGCGGCAAAAATTATCAGTTTGTACTTTGTATTCGAAAAAAGCGT
The DNA here is from genome assembly GCA_963648145.1 of bacterium. Lineage (GTDB taxonomy): Bacteria > Spirochaetota > Spirochaetia > Treponematales > Treponemataceae > Treponema_D. The sequence goes on from CAVJCY010000066.1 coordinate 1,764, forward strand.
AAAAAATGCAATTGGTTTGTTTGGAATTGTAGAATTCCAAAATGGTAAAATTGCAAAAACGACCGTAGAAACTAAAACAATCAGAAAATATCCGATATAGCGCAATTGAATTCCTGCAATAAAACAAATCAAGAGATAGATAGGAAGATAAACGCTGGCCGTTCCAATATCAGGTTGCAAAATAATTAAACCAAAAGGAACTGCAAATATTAAAAGTGAAATAAAAATTTTTTTTAAATCTGACATATTTTGATGTTCTGCAAAAAATTTGGATAAATAAAGAATAAAAATAATTTTTCCAAATTCTGAAGGTTGAATTCCAAAATCGCCAATACCAATCCAACTGTTTGCCCCATTTACATGTCTACCAAATAATTTTGTATAAATGAGAATTAAAATCAAAAGTCCAAAAAAATACAACCCATACCTTTGGGTTTTTCGATAATCAAACATTGTAAAAAATATCATGAGGACAAAGCCAATTGACGCCCAAATAATTTGTTTTTGCCAATAGTTAGTCACTAGAATTCCAGAAGAATTAAATCCTGAAGAATAAATAAAAGAAATTCCAATAATAATCAGTACAAGAACTATAACTATGAAAAATAAATCAATTTTTTTTAGAAAATTTCTTCGCATGAAAAATTATTCCCTTTTTAATGTTTCTGTCTTTTGATGTTTGTTATGCTTATCAACCAAATATCTGAATCCTAAGGTATCTACAGATTCGTCAAAAGTTTCGTTCTGGAAAATGCCTTCAATGATAATATTTGTACAATAAGGTGCCCACCATTCCCAGTCATTGCAGGCTTCAACAATTGTTGCAACACAAACTCTTTCTTCTGGCGGAGCATCATACGGAGCATACGCAACCAGCCAGGAATGCCATGTGTCTGTGTAACCGTTAACTTCTGCGGTACCAGTTTTGCAGGCAATTTGAACATTTTTGTTATGCATAGGATAAATTGGAGTTCCGTCAGTTACAACATATCGCAAATCTTCCTGTAATTCTTTCCAGACTGCATTATCAATTGTCGTTTTTGTTAAAATCTGAGGTTCTTTTTTTTCAATAACTTCATTTGTTACTGAATCCCGCACTTCTTTTAATAAATGAGGTTTATAAATAACGCCTTCGTTAGAAACCATCGCAATCAGGTTTGCCATCTGCAAAGGAGTTGCTTCCATGTAGCCTTGACCAATGGAACAAGACATTGTATCGCCACCAAGCCATTTTTGATGATACGTTTTTTCTTTCCATTCTGCAGTTGGAACTCGTCCCGACACTTGACTTGGAAGATCAATTTCAGCACTCTGCCCTAATCCAAATTCTCTTGAATATGAAGAAATTTTTTCTATTCCAAGATTATCTTTTCCAATTGTCCAATAATAAACATCGCAAGACTGTGCAAGTCCGTTTTTTAAATCTAGCCAACCGTGTCCCGGTTTATGCACGTGACAGTGAAAAGTATGTCCACCGTAAGTCATTTCACCTTTACATTCAATTTTTTTTGTAGCTGGAAATGCATTTTCCTGAAGCATTGCTGCTGACATAACAATTTTAAAAGTTGATGCTGGTGGATAAGAAAGTTGCACCGCCCTATTTATCAAAGGTTTTGATTTATCCTGCAAAAGTTTAGCATATTGTGTACCGCTGTCATCCGAATTGAAAATATTTGAATCAAAATAAGGATATGAAACCATCGCCAGAACTTCACCATCAGAAGGGCGAAGAACAACAACAGCCCCTACTCTGTCACCTAAGGCTTCTTCCGCCAGTTTTTGAATTCTTGAATCTATTGTCAGAATAAGATTTTTTCCCATTTCAGGAGGAATAAATTCCGGCGTATCAGAAATAACTTTTCCGTGAACATCTTTTGTGGACATTTCCATTCCAGATTTTCCTTGCAAAAGATAATCATATTGTTTTTCAATGCCCGTTTTTCCAATAATTGAGGTGTTTGTATAACCTTTATTGTAAAGCATTGTCATTTCTTCCTGAGTAATATCGCCAACGTAACCTACAATGTGAGAAAGAGAACCTGTATGAAGATAATTTCTGATTGGCTTTGAAGCCCATGTTACTCCCGGTAAATCATTTATATTTTCTGCAATATTAGAAATTACAGAAAAAGGAACATTTGATTTAACCTGAACTGTTGTATATGAACGCCTGATTTTTTCAGGAATTTTTTTATCTATCGCAGACTTGCTTATTCCCAATAACTGAGAAAGTTTAAAAATGACAGTGTCATACATTTTTGAAGGAATTTCACCAGGAATGACCTGTACCGCAAAACTATCCGAATTGATAACCATTGGTACATTCGCATTTCTATCAAAAATTTCACCGCGTTGAGCCGGAATCGTCGTTGTGTACCGCGAATTTATTTGAGATTGTCGTTCGTAAGACGAGCCTTTCACAATTTGCAAATTAAAAAGAACAAAACTGTAAATCACAATGCCCACGATTATAAACAGCATAATTATGAGAAGTTTTGTATTTTTTGAAAGACCACCTTTATTTTCGTTTTCTTGCATTACTAACCTTATCCTGAATCGTCTTTAATGAAAGTGCGTTCTTGAAAATGCCTAAAAATTTAAAAATAATCGGTGCTAAAATGATATTTGCAACTAATTCAAAAAGAAAATCGTTAGAAATCAAATGTGGAATGTTCAAATGAATGTTTGGATACAAAAAATTAACAAGAAAACTTAAAAGATTTTTTGCGATAGTTCCAATTGCAACACTGAGCATCGGCATCAAAATTCCTGAAACAATCAGAAAATTAGAAAAAAATCCGTAAAAATAACCAATCAAAAGCCTTAAAAGACAGTTAAAACCGAAAGGAACTCCTGTTGCAAAATCAAGAATGACGCCTGAAACAAAACCTGTTGTAACACCATATCCGCGTCCGTTCAAAAGTGAAAAATAAATTGAACAGATTAAAATCAAGTCTGGAACAACAATCAGAACAGAAATATTAGAAAGTATAGCAAGTTCAATAATTGTTGCACAAAAGATAATTAAAATACTTGAAATTAAAGATTTTATCATTTATCCCACCCGAAAATTATTCAAAAATCAGAAAAAATTAAGATTTTCTGTCATTTAATTCTTTCTGGTTTACAACAATCACATTCTCAAGTCTTGAAAAATCTATGATTGGTGTCATTTGAATTAAAAGTGACGAATTATATTCCAGAATATCAATTTTTGTAATCGAACCGACAGGAATGTCCCTCATATAATTATCATTTTCGCCGGAAGTTACAATCACGTCACCTATATGAACTTCATCGTAAACCCGTTTTCTAATGTACTGAAGAATCAACGGCATATCTTCTCTGCCCTGTCCTCTTACAAGTCCCAAATCACGTGTATTTTGAATTCTAGCAGAAATTATGCAATCAGAATTATAAATCGGCATAATCTGACTTGTAAAAGGTCCCACCTGAACAATCTTTCCTACAAGTCCATTATTTCCAGTTTGAATTCCAACAACGGGCATATTTTTCTTTATTCCGTTAGTACTGCCCTTGTTTATCGTTATATAACCGTAAGAATTATCAAGTTCGCGGGAAATAATCTGCGCCGGGATATTTTTTACATCAAGAGAAACGGAATAATCAAGCAGTTCTTTCAATCTTTCGTTTTCTTTTCTAATATCAGCGTTGTTTCTTTTCATTTCCTCATAATTCTGTAATTTCAATGTGAGTTCTTCGTAATCTTTTTGAAGTTTGTGCAACTCTCCGATTGCATTAACCGTGTCTTTCACACCATTTCCCACATAATGAATTCCTTTATCAATTGAGGATATAAAAGAAAAACCGATTTTTTTAAAATTTAAAACAAAACTGCCAGAGCTGAATGCAAGCATGACAGCAGAGAAAAATAAAAAAATCAGAAGCAAAACCTCTGCTAATTTGATTTTAAAAGATTTGAGTTTTCTTTTTGCCATAAAAAGGCCTATTCATTTAAACTATCGTAAATTGAACGTTCAGAAGACATATCCTTAAATAACTCAAATGCTTTTCCAGCACCAAGAGCAACACATTCAAGAGGTTTTTCAACGAGAAATACCGGAACTCCAGTTTCTTTTGAAATAAGTTTTGGAAGTTCTTTCAGCATAGATCCTCCTCCTGTCATGACAATTCCCTGATCAATAATATCAGAGGCAAGTTCTGGAGGAGTTTCGCTCAAAACTGTTTTTATTTCTTCGATAATTTTATTTACCGGATACTTTAAGGCTTCACGGACTTCAACACTGTCAATTTCAAGGCGTTTTGGTAATCCTGTTACAGAATCTGTACCACGAAGTTCCATTTTTTCAATACTTTTTTCAGGAGCCGCATTTCCAATTTGAATTTTTACCTTTTCTGCTGCCGGCTGCCCGATTATCAAGTTATGAATATTTCTTACATGTTTTATGATTGCTTCGTCAAACTTATCGCCACCAACACGAACAGAATGAGTTACAACCATGCCACCAAGTGAAATAACAGAAACTTCTGCAGTTCCGCCTCCAATATCACAAATCATGTGACCAGCAGGTTCAAAAATAGGAATTTCAGCCCCAATTGCAGCTGCTAGAGATTCTGCAATTACTTCAACTTCTTTAGCACCGGCTTTCATTGCCGCTTCAATTACCGCCCTTCTTTCAACTTCTGTAATACAAGACGGAATTCCTATTTTCATTCTTACTGATTTAAAAATCTGATGACGAGGAATAATCTTTGAAATGAAGTACTTTATCATTTTTTCGGTACTGTCAATATCTGCAATTACACCGTCAGCCAATGGTCTGATTGCAATAATATTACCCGGAGTTCTATCAAGCATTCTTTTTGCTTCACTACCAACAGCAACTATTCTTTTTGTACCTCTTTCAACAGCAATAACGGAAGGTTCATCGATAACAATTCCTTTGTCACGGACATAAATAAGTGTGTTACAAGTTCCTAAGTCAATTCCAACATCTGTAGAAAAATTACCAAAAAATCCCATGAAGTCCTCCCGTGACTTTTTATATCTAACTGTAAAATCTTTTACAAAGCACAGAAAATTATATCAGTATTCTGACAGTTTTTGTAGTACTCCAGAGTGATTAGGCTGAATTTTTCTTGCCTGTCGCCATTGAGCACGGGCTTTTACAATATTTCCCTGCTGTTCAAGAATCAAACCTAATCCAAAGTAAGCATCTGCGGAATCAGGATTTTTTTCCAGAACCTGATTAAATTCAATTTCTGCTTCTTCATAATTTTTTTCTTCAAGATAAATATTTGCAAGCAACAATAAAGATGAAACAATAACATCATCATTTTTACTATTTTGAGTTATCCGATACAGATATTGCTTTGCAGCATTGTTTTCACCCAATTTGTGATATTGTTCTGCAATCGAAAGCAAGAGAGAATCAGATTCTCTGACTAAAAGGGCTTCCGTAAATGATGAAATACTTTCTTTTGTCATTCCTAAAGACGCGTAACTTAATCCTAAATATTCTGGAATGTCCACAGCGTCATAATTTTGATTTCTAGCCAACAGCAGATATTTTATTGCAAGATCTGCGTAATAATGTGCAGAGAAAGAACTTTTATAAAAATAGGCACGTCCAAGCATATAATAAAGTTGTGGCAAAAGTTGTTTTGAAGCATCATAAATTGCAATTCGAAGGTTGTTTATACACTCATTAAGATATTCATGCGACTGTTGATTTTCAATTTGAGACTGAGAAAGAAAAAAGCAGGCATAACTGTAATACGTTAAAACTGTGTTATTGTAAGAATTTTCCTCTAAAAACTGCTTTGAAAGGTCGTAAACTTTTTCGTAATTATATTCAGCCCAGGCAGCTTTGACCATTTTGATTGAAACTTTACGTGATAAATAACTGTTTATTGGAAAAAAAATGGCAGAAAAAACGATTGCAATGCCCAACAAAATGAGAACAAAAATAAAAATTCTGTGTGGCCAAGGATTTTTTCGTTGTATAATAGGATTTCGCCCTGTTATTGAATTTGTTTTATCGTCTTTTTTCATTTTTTAAAACTATAACGTTTGTTTAGGGAACCTCTAAAAATTGCAATTTTTAGAGGTAACTCTGAAAATGAGATGTTTTAATTCGTGCTATATCAACGAACTAAAACTCGTATGTATCTCTAAATAAAGCATTGTAAATGATTTTTAAGAGATGCCCTTAATTATAAAAGATTTTAAAATAAAAAAACAGATGAAATAATAAGCCGGGTTCTGTCTGTAATTTTCATTACAATAACCATCTATCTGCACTGAATATTGCTATTCAGCTCTAGCAACTTACCCGCAGTATCGCTCGGATATACATAACTGCTGCTTAGTCTTGCTCCAAATGAGGTTTGCCTGCTAAAACTGTCACCAGTTTCACGGTAGTCTCTTACACTGCCTTTTCACCCTTACCTTAAAATTAAGGCGGTTTATTTTCTGTTGCACTTTCTGTCATTCAACGGACTATGCATTTAGAATACAGTTACCGTTGAACGCCCGGTTATTGCCCGGCATTTTATCCGAAGGAGCCCGGACTTTCACTCATCATTTCAAACTATCATCAATCTGAAATAACGCGATTATATTTCATCTGTTAAAATTACAATTAATCTTCTGAATCGTCATCCAATTCATCATCGTCAGAATCTTCATCAGAATCATCGTCCTGATTATCTCTGTAGTCCGACCGTTCAGCATCGTCAATTGACTGTCCATCATATTCAGAACCCATAGAATCTGAATCGTAGTCAGAATCATTTTCGTCTCTGTCGTCAGAATCTACCATTTCATCAGAAATATCATCCAAATCTGCAAGACTTCCTGCTGTTCCAAAGTCTGCAAATGACTTTTCTTCTTCTTCTGAAACTTCTTCGTAGAAAAGAATTCTTGAGCAATATGGACAGAAATTAATATTTTCAGATTTTCGTACAGTATTTGCAAACTGAGCCGGAAGAATCATATGACAACCTGAACAAACTCCATTTCTTACAGAAACAATACCTTCTGAATTTCGCTGGATAATTCGTTCAAATTTAAACAAAATTTCCTGGTCAATATTTGGTGTTATTTTGTCTTCCTCAGCTTTAAGTTCTGCGAGAGTTTCTTTATATCCACTAATCTCTGAATTCAAATTTTCCTTTTTTTCAGAAAGTTCAGATTCTTGAGCACTTATATCATCTTCAATTTCTTTTAACTGTTCCTGAAGATCATTTAAGATTTTGTCTTCACGCTGCTTAGCCTGTCTTATTTCTTCTTCTTTGAGTTTTGCTTCATTAATCTGTTTTTCCAAAGCTTCATATTCACGGTGGGTACTAATATCATCCATTCCTTTTTCACCCTTTTCTCGTGATTTTTGAGCTTCTTCAAGTTCAAGTTCAAGTTTTAAAACTTTACTTTTTACATCTTCATAATCAGCATTTTTTGCAATAAATTCTTTTTTCGTTTCCGCAAGTGCTGCTTCAAGAATATCAAGCTGTTTTGGTGTTTCTTCAACTTTTGCCTGTAATTTGTATTTTTTTACTAAGATTTTTTCTAATGCTTTTAAGTTTTCAAAAGTTTCGTTATTTACCATCGGTTTTCCCCATTATTATTTGTTCTAGAATATTATATTAATTGACTGTTTTAGTCCATTCAGTGCTTTTAAAAAGACCTAAAAGTCGTTTGTTTAAGTTTCGATGTAATCCCTCAACCCGTTGGCCCTTCGTGGATGGCGAAGTCGTCTCAGTGCTTTTGCTTCAATCTGTCGGATTCGTTCCCTTGTTACATCAAAATAAAGTCCAACTTCTTCCAATGTAAGCGAATAGCCGTCTTCAAGACCAAAACGCATTTTCAAAACTTCCTGTTCGCGCGGAGGAAGTGTATTTAATACAGAACGCAATTGCTCCTGCAGAAGTGTAAACGCAGTCTGAGAAGCTGGATTTTCAACTTCTTTATCTTCAATAAAGTCTCCTAGCTGACTATCCTCTTCTTCTCCGATTGGAGTTTCAAGAGAAATTGGTTCACGGGCAACATTTTTTACCTGCTTTACACGAGCAACCGGCCATCCAAGCTGCTGTGCAATTTCTTCGTCATTTGGCTCACGACCAAGTTTTTGCATTAACTGACGACTTTCGCGAACAACCTTATTAATCTGCTCAATCATATGAACCGGAACTCTGATTGTTCTTGCCTGATCTGAAATTGAACGAGTAATTGCCTGCCTAATCCACCAAGTAGCGTACGTAGAAAATTTAAATCCTTTCCGATATTCAAATTTTTCTACGGCTTTAATCAAACCAATATTTCCTTCCTGAACTAAATCAAAGAAATGAAGTCCGCGATTTGTATATTTCTTTGCAATAGAAACGACAAGTCGCAAATTTGCATTTATGAGCTTGTTTTTTGCTTTTTCCATCATTATTCGTCCGCGCTCAATGTCTTCCGCCATTTTTAAAATGTCATCGACACTGTTTTCAAATTCATATTCAAGACGATGAAGTTTGCGATCAATTTTCTGAATATTTGTGTAAATCTCACGAATTTCATCAGAATTCATCCCTAGCTCCTGTTCAAGTTTTACAGTCTGAGATTTTATCGCAATTTTTCGACCAAGACTTCTGAGTTCCGAAGCGTTAGAAATTCTCAATTCCCGCATCATTTTGTCTTGTTTCTGATGATATTCTTCGATTTTTCGTGTTGTATCACGATATTTCTGAGTAAATTTATCAAGCTCTTCTGTCTGAATGTCAACTTTTTTTAATTCCGGAAGAATTACTTTTCTTAAAGCAACAAGCTGCTCGTTTTCAAAAATTTTATAGGAGTTTTCTACTTCAAAGAGCTGCTTTTTAAGAGCCATATACTGCTTCATTTCTGAAAGAACTGGTTTTATATTTTCACCGTAAAAACTCTTTAGACGTCTTTTATCGGCCTGTTCTTCGTTTATTTCTTTTCGAGTTTTTCCCGGTTCGTGAATATCAATTCGTTTAAAGGCTTTTTGTGCAATGGCAAAAAATTCAGGAATCATAATACCGGAATTTTTTATAACATCCTTAATAATGTTATTGCCTTCTTCCATTTGTTTTGAAAGTTCAACTTCCTGTTCTGCCGTAAGAAGATTTTCTTTTCCAATTTCGCGAAGATACAATCTGATAGGATCGTCAACAGCGGCTTCTTTATCGCCATTAACCATCTTTGAAGCTGAATTCGATTCTTTCTCGGCTCGTTCAAGCTCAGAAACACTGTCATCCTGACCTACAAGATCTTCACTATCTTCAGAATCAAGAAGCATAGAATCTTCATCATCTTCATCGTCTACAGGTTCGTCTGAAACTGGTTCCCTGTTAATATCTTTTAATTGTTTTAAAACAGGTTCCATTAAATCATCATCATTAACAAAATCCTGTCCAAGATGTTCTGTAATGTCATCAAACGTAATAAATGGTTTTGTTTTTGCAAAATCTAGAAGTTTTTTGACAGCTTCGTTGTTAGTTTCATCCATAAAGAACTATCACCTTTTTTATTTTAAAAGTTGAACTTGTTTATCAAGTTCCATTTTTTTCAGAAGCAGTTGATTAAACTGTGTCTGATCCTCTTTCGTTACGACCTGAAGAGTTTTTATTCGCTGAAGTATTTTATTTCTCTGTTCTTCAAGTTTATTTTTTTTTATCATTTTTACTGTGTCATTTACTATGGCACTCACATTTTGCTTTTGATAGACACCAGAAGAAATTACATCAGTGATGAGACTCGTAAGTGATGCATCGTCACATTTTGTAAGTATTTCAGGAAGGGAAAAAGTATTTTCAGATAAACAGTTATCAAGGATTTTATATAACTTCCGTGCAGCCGGATTATTAAAGTCTGACTCTTCTAATTCAGAGCGGATTATTTTGAACTGGTCAAGGTCTGCTGTTACAGACAATAAGCCTCGCAATTCTGCATCCTGCTTAATCTGTGTCTGATGATTATTTTCTGGATTTTCCTGCCGGTTGTACCGCTGAATTGTTTGATTTCGGTTAATAAAATCCCTTTTTACAGCCTCCGGTTTTAAATTGAATGTCTGTGAAAGTTGTTCCAGACAAGACTCTTTTTGTATGTCAGACTGAAGAGAATCAACGTATTCAAAATACTCCAGTGCGGCTTTTGCTTTTCCTTCCGGAGTATTTAAGCGATATTTTTCCCCAAGTTTAATTAGAAAAAAGTCGCTATCAAATATAGCATTATTCACTTGTGCCGTCAAGTTTTCTTTGCCCAAATTTATCATTATTTCAGCAGGGTCTTTACCACCTTTCAGTTGGATGACTTTTACAGTCAGATTATTTTTTCTGCACATTAGGATGGCTTTTTTAGTTGCGGCAAGACCTGCCTTATCAGAATCAAAAGAAAGTAAAATTGTATCTGCAAAACTAGAAAGCATCTTAACCTGTTCTTCTGTAAAAGATGTTCCAAGTGGCGCAACAGCATATTCAATACCGCACTGATGATATGCAATGCAATCCATATTACCTTCGCATACAATAGCTTTGTTTTCTGTCCGAATAGCAGATTTTGCAAAATTGAATGCAAATAAGGTTTCTCGTTTTTTATAGTGAGGAAGTTCCGGTGAATTTATGTATTTCCTGTCATTTTCTCCTTTTTCATGAAGAATTCGTCCGGAAAAAGCAACAACCTGACCTTTTCTATCAAAAATCGGAAACATAAGTCTGTCAGAAAATAAGGTAATGTCATTAAATTTTTTACTAAAAAGCCCTGAATTATTTAAAAACTCATCACTATAATTTTTTGATTTTAAAAATCGTTTAAGCCAATAACGATCTGCTGGGGCATATCCAAGTTTAAATTTTTCAATAGTTTCACGAGTAAGCCCTCTGTTCAGTGCATATTCAAGAGCTGTTTTACCTTGAGGAGTTTCTAAAAGCAGATAGTTGAACATTGAAGCGGTTCTGTCATAAAGTTCAACGTAAAGTTGATTTGTATTATCCGGTTTGTAATCTTCAGGAGTTGCACAGCCGTCTGTGTATTGAATTGCAATCCCAAAACGTTTGGCCAAATTTAACACCGTTTCATAAAATGAAGTTCTTTCCATTTCCATGAGGAAAGAAATGACGTTTCCACCTTTATGACAGCCAAAACAATTATAAAATTTCTTGTCACCATCAACATGAAAAGATGCCGTTTTTTCACCGTGAAAAGGACAACAGCCCCACCAATCATTTCCGCTTCTTCGCTGCAATTTTGTATATTCACTAACAACTGCAACAATATCCGAAGATGATGTTATTCTTTCTATTGTATTTTTTGTAAATTTTCCGCCCATAAAATTCTATTTTTTTAAACTATAGTTGTGATTGAGCTTGTGTTCATCAAACGTTTCTGTAAATTCTTGTCTTCCAGTTTTTGGATCTACAACCTGAAAATAATAATATTTTGTCTTTGGAGTATTTACTGAAGCATCAAGAGCAATCAAACCTGGATTCGAAATTGGACCGGGAGTAAGTCCTGCCCATTTATAAGTATTGTACGGATTATTTATTGAAGTTTCTTTTTCTGTAATTCTAGATGGATGCGGTTTTCCTTGAATTTCTGTAACAATATAAACTACAGTGGCACAGGAATAAAGTCCCATATTTATTTTCAGCCGGTTTTTAAAAACACTCGCAATCAAAGGTGCTTCTTCGGGAGTTCCGTACTCTTTTTCAACAATAGAAGCAAGAATGACAGTCTGGTAAAGTTCTTCAGGATTTTTTTCTAAAAGATTTTCGACTTTCGTAATTTTTTCAAAAAAGTTATCAATCATAATCTTTACAACAGAATCTGATGACATATTGTAATTCAAAAAATACGTATCAGGAAAAAGATAGCCTTCTGCAGAATCAGACGGAATTTTATAATTCTCAAGAATTTCTGAATTGTGTACGGATTGTAAAAAATCATCTTTCGAACAAATTCTGTTCTGTTCAAGAATTTGTGATATTTGAGTTTTAGTAAGGCCTTCTGGAATTGAAACTTTTACATATTCTGTTTGTCCTGAACTGAGCAAATCTTGAATTTCTGCAATGCTCATGGAATTTTTTACATAGTAAATTCCACTTTTCAGCATAAAAGAATTATTATTTGTTTTTTGAAAAAAGAATTTCAATATTGAAGGAAATCTTGCCGAATAATAAAAAAAATTCTCATTTTTTATAAGATTATGCTCTTTTAAAAGTCTTGCGACCTTACTAACAGACATTCCTTCCGGAATTTCAATTCTTACGGAGGTTTCTTTTTCAGAATTTAATTCTGCGACAGGCTTTGTTAAATAAAACAACACTAGGTAAAGTGCTGCAAACAAGACTACCAGTGCTAAAAAAATAATCAGCGGAATTTTTATGTTTTTTTTCATGAATAAAAACGACTCACTTCCTCTAGTGAAAGACACTTATAAACAGAATCTTCCAACGCCTTACAAAAATTTTCAATACCCTGTGGTAACTCATTTTCCTTAGATCTTAAAAATTTTGCAAGTTTTGTAATTTCATCAGAAGTAAAAGTATAGGTTAATTCAAATTTCTTAAGATTCTTTTCAATTGTTTCACTCATACTTTTACTTCCAGCCCTTCTTTTGCAAGATAAACTTCAATTTCAGAATGATTTGTATATCGTGCATACCATTTTGCCGCTTCAAGGATAGAATTTAATTTTTTGTCATCATACGTTGGTTCATGATGAAATAAAAAGATTTTTTTTATGTTCCAGTAAATTGCAAAATCAATAGCATAACAAAATGAGGAATGTCCCCAATTTGATTTTGTGTAATATTCTTCAACCGTATATTGAGAATCAAGAATGATACAGTCCGCATCCTTAAAAACTGCAGTTCCTGCCAGCGTTGAATAAAAATCACAGGCACGAAGTTCAACATCCGTTGCATAAACAACTTTTTTTTCTCCGAATTCAAAAGAAAAACTATGAGAATCACCAGGATGAAACATTTTTACACAATTGATTTTTACGCCATTAATATCAGCTTCTTTTCCAGGCTCTAAATAATGAAACTTAAAATTTTTAGAAACAGAATCAAACTGAATCGGAAAATAAGGCTGATTCATTTGAATTTCAAGAAGATTATTTGCATTTTTTACACAAGAATAAACATCAAAAGTTGCATTTTGATTATAAATATCATCAAAAAACGGAAGTCCCTGAATGTGATCCCAGTGAAAATGAGAAAAAAACAGGTTGTAATGATGATTTTCAGAAAAATTCTTATTTTTTCCAAGAAGACGGATGCCCGAACCTGCATCCAAAATGAATTCACTGTTACCGGCGATTAATTCTACACAGGCAGTATTTCCTCCTGTTGTGCCAAAAATCCATTGTGGTAAATCTGCAAGAAATTTTGCCTTAGATTCAGATGATTTTATATCTTCTGGTTTTATTCTTTGCACAATAGCCATAATTTTTGACTGAATCTGTTGAGGTGTTAATGGAGTTGGAAGAGAGCCACGAACTCCCCAAAATTTTAACTTCAATTTATTTCCGCCCATTTTTTACAATTATAAAAAATAAATAAGTTTGCAACAACAAGATTTAAAAAATGATTTGTATAAAAAAAAAGAGTAAGCACAAAACTTACTCTCGATAATGGGGAGTAAAGGACTCGAACCTTTGGAGACGTTAGTCGAGGGATTTACAGTCCCTTGCAATTGCCGCTATGCGAACTCCCCATAAAAAAAGCTGCCTGTAGGATTTGGACCCACGACCCCGAGATTACAAATCACGTGCTCTACCAGCTGAGCTAAGGC
>CAVJCY010000067.1:0-15470 GCA_963648145.1 bacterium
TAAAACATCGCGTTTTCAGAGTTACCTCTAAAAATTGCAATTTTTAGAGGTTCCCTATTCTAAAATTACTTAAGATTTGTTTTTAGTGAGGTATTCTATGTGGTTTGTGTTGTGGGCATTTCTTTTTGTTTTGGTGGAAGTTATTCTTTTAGCGGTAAGAATTTCTTTGACTAAAAAACATCCAAAAGTTCTTTTTGTAGTATTTTTTGTGATGAAACTTATTCTTGTTCCGGTTTTGGCACTTTTTGCCGTTGCTTTGGATTCCTGGTTTGGCTGGCATTTTGTTCTTCCGCTTACGGCTTTACATATTGCGTTTGCAGGAGATTTGATTGCTGATCTTGTTGTACTTGTACTCTTTTTGATTCGTAAAAAATATCTTAATTTGAAGTTTGTGGCACTTTTGAGTTTTGTATTTTCAACAGGAATCTTTATTTACGGTACGGTAAATATGCAGGTCGTAAAAGCGGATTATCACACTTATTCATCTGAAAAAATAAAAAAAGAGCATAAATTTGTTTTTTTGGCTGACCTTCACGTTGGTTCTTCGCAGAGTTTTAAAACTCTTGTTAAGGCAACTCAAAAAATTAAAGAAAATAATCCTGATTTTATTGTGCTTGTTGGCGATGTTGTTGATGAATTTACAAAAAAGGATGAAATGGAAAAAACTTTTGAACTTTTTGGTTCACTTGGTATTCCTGTTTATTACGTTTATGGAAATCATGACCGACAGGAAACTTCAAAATTTATAAAGAATTTTCATTTTACGAATAAAGAACTTTCTGACACTATTGAATCTAACGGCATAAAAATTTTGAGAGATGAATTTATCACTATCAGTGATGATCTTGTGCTTCTTGGCCGTGAAGATGCAAGTGCCAGTGAAAATCGTGCAGTGGCAGCTGACTTAAAAAATCCAAAACCGGAAGCGTACTTTATTAATGCGGATCATCAGCCGTACCAGACGCAGGATATAATAGAAACAAATGCCGATTTGCAAATTTCTGGACATACCCACGCTGGACAGCTTGCTCCGCTTAATTTTATTTATATGAAAATTTTAAAACTCCGCTCTTTTGGTGATTTTGATTTAGGTAAAACTCATATTTATGTTACTCCCGGCGAAAGTGGCTGGAAAGTTCCGTTCAGGACTGATAAATATTGTGCCTTTGAAGTTGTAACTTTAGTTCCACAAGCGTGAGGGCATGGCGTAGTGCTGAAGGCAATTTCAATTGCCGAAAGCGAAGCCCGCAGGCGCACGATTTGCACTGCCTGCGGACTTTGAGCGTTAGCGAACTGCAGAACGCCCGACCCGCAGGGGCACGCCCGAATTTTTATAAAAAAACTGTCAAAAATGAAATTCTGGTGCTATATTAAGGGTATCTCTAAAAAATCATTTTCAATGCTTTATTTAGAGATACATCAGAATTTTTGGGGGATTTATGAAAAAAATCGGGGTGATGGCGGTTTTTCTGCTACCGTTTTTTTTGATTTCGTGTTTTAATTTAAAGGAAAGTCCTTTTTTTTGCAGCGAATGGGTGATGGAAAATAAGGATGACGCCGGAGAAACGTATTTTCAGCAAATTTTTTTTAACAAAGGCGGTAATTCCACGATACAAATTCATTATAAGAATAACACTTCTGCGATTGTCTGGACTGGAAAATATAAAATTTCTGGCAAAAAAATTAATTTTAAGATGGAAGATTGTGCGCAGATAGAAAAATCTAGTGGCGAGGTGGCGGTTGTCCAGAAAATTACGCGAAAAAATATCATAAATTTTTATAACGGCGATTTTTATTATTCGCTGGCTGCTCCGGATGATGAGCATAAACTCTGGCGACTGGAGTTGATTCGTCCGCAAAATTATTTTTATGGGAAAAATCTTGATTTTATGGGGAAGCCTCTTGAAACTTTTTTCCGCCAGGAAAACTAATTTTGGATTCTAAATTTTTTGTTTCTTTTTGATTATCACAAATGCAATCCACATTGCCGTTGATGTAATAATCCACGAAAGCGGATGAATAAAAAGCAGTCCGATGTAGGTCTGGAGGTGTGGAAAAACAAAAATTATCCAACTGATTCTTGTGACGCAGATTCCAGAAAGTGCAATTACGGACGGTAAAAGTGAATGTCCGTAGGCACGCATTGCTCCCGCTGGGATTTCGTAAAGTGCGCAAATTGGCTGGAACATTAAAATCATAAAAATTCGAATTCCGGCGTAGTGAATGGCTGTCTGGTCGGCTGTAAAAATTGATACGAAAAATTCTTTAAAAATTGTAAGTGGTGTTGTCAGCATCGCGGTGGAAACAAGGCTAAAGACGAGGCATTGTCTGAAGATTTTTTTGCAGCGTTCGGTGTTTCCGCAGGCATAATTTTGGCTTATAAAGGTTGTGACTGCCTGTCCAAATGCTGTGACGGTGTAGTATGCAAAATATTCAAATGTGACGGCTACTGAATTTCCGGCGGTTGCCATGGCACCAAAGATATTTACCGCGGATTGAATAAAAATGTTCGCAAAACAAAAAGCGGCTCCCTGAACTGCGGCAGGAATTCCAACTTTCAGTATGTTGAAAGTGATTGTTCCGCTGAATTTTAAATTTTTTGGCGAAAATTGGAATTCATTTTTTTCTTTTGCAAGTAAGATTAAAACAATGATGCTTGAAACTGCCGTTGAAATTACCGTGGAAACTCCGACACCGGCTACATCCATTTTAAAACAGATTACAAAAACAAGATTCAAAATGACATTTAAAATTCCGCTGGCTAAAAGCGCAAAAAAAGGTCGTTTACTGTCGCCCTTTGCCCTTAAAATTGCGGAAACAAAATCGTAAAGAAGAAGAAATGGGTAGCTTGCAAAATAAAGTCTGAGGTAAACGGTCGCCTGTTCCAGAATTTTTGCATCGGCGTGAATTGCAATCATAATGGGACGGGCAATAAATTGCCCTAAAATCCCTACGAAGATTCCAAAAATCAGAGAAATCAAAATAGCTGTGTGAATGGAATTTTTTATGTACTTTATCTGTTTTAAGCCGATGTAGCGCGAAACAATAACATTTACGCCAACCGAAAGGCCAGAAGAAAGGCTTACCAGCAGCCCGGCAATTTCGCTGTTTGTACCGACCGCGCCAAGTGCATTTGCATCGGCAAAACGACCGACCACAGCAGTGTCTGCTGAATTAAAAAGTTGCTGAAGCATTGCGCTAAGTGCTATTGGAATTGCAAATCTTATGAGGTTTGAAGCGGTTTTTCCATTCAAAATATCAATGTTGTTAGATTTTGTCATAATTCTTAGCCTTGCAAGAGTATATAACTTTTTAATTTTAATGTCTTTGATTTTTATTGTGACGTGCTGGCATCCTAAAATCTTTTATCTGTTTCAACGATTCCTTTAATTCCATTTTTCCACCCGAATGGAATTTTACCAGATTTTGAAGTTTTTAAACAGAGATTTTTTTATAATGCGTTTGCCCTGGTTCGAGAGCTTTAATGCCTCTTCCTTAAAATTCTGATCGTACCTTTTCATTGCCATTTCTCCTTTATTTTCGGCAATTTAGGCACTGCACTTTTATTGTATCAGTCCAGATGGGGAATTTGATGAACAGGAAAAGAAATATCTTGATGCTGTAATTTCTGCATTTGGATTGGACACATCAGTAGAAAATGAAATGATATCAGAAATAACTGATTATTCTGCTTTATTTAATAGAATTTGTAAAACTGTTTTATAAAATTAGGTAGATATGGAGATTAGTTGGTATCTTTTGTTCGAGTTCACTGATTTCAGGCATGCCAAAGTCCACTTAAAAGAGCCGCAAAACAGTTCAAATAAAAAAGCCATTATCAAGTAATCATAAGACTCCTAAACTGAAAATAATCAGAAACTCAGTTGAGGAGAAATATGAAAAATGATAATGGCACTTTAGTCACTTTAACACAGGCATTGCAGTATATAAAGAAAGATGTTGGAGTATCGTATGACGGCAACCCCTTTGGCACTTTTAAGTCGATTTATTATTTTCGTGCAGATGCTGTGGTTAAGCATGGTTATGTGTAGTTTTATTAGACTTTTCATGCCTCTGATGCCGCCGTAAAATAATTTTATTCCGCGTAAATCGGTTCAAAATCTTCTGCCGGGTGGCCACAGAGCGGACATTCAAAGTCGGCCGGAAGTTCCGGGTTCATGTATTCGTAGCCGCAGATTTTGCACCTCCAGCCGATTATTTTCTTTTCATTGTTCGCAGCTGGCTTTTGTTTTATTTTGTTCTGGTAGTCGGCGTAGGTTAGCGGAGGATTTTTGCCTGCAAGGAATGCGTCCTGGACTTCAGCGATAAAAAGTGTGTGGCTTTCCAGGTCTTGGCTTGAAAGGACTTTGCATTTTAGGACTGAGCAGACAGACTGTTTTATGTAAGGGCAGCCGTTCTCGTCTGTTTCGTGGGAAAAATCTGCGAATTTATCAACGTTTTTTCCGCTTTGCATTCCGAAATGTTTTATAAGGTCAAATGTGCAGGAACTGTCCAGAACTGAAAGACTGAAAACTCCGGAAGATTTTATCATGCCGCAGGTAAGATTCTGGTTCAGGACAGAAATTGCGATTCTTGTGGGGCTGGTTGCAACTTGGATGCAGGTATTTGTTATGCAGGCGTTGATTTTTTCGCCGTCGCAAGTTCCTAAAACAAATACTCCGTAAGAAAGGTTGTATAAAGCCTTGTTGTCCATAAGCTCTCCTATAAAAAGTCAATGAGGAAATATCAATTTCCGATTTGGGTTTTTAACGCAATTTCGCAACAACGTGGGAAATTGCAGTTGAATAGGAAAGTTTGCAACGCAAACTTGTGAATAAAAACTTTGTCGCTATTTTAGGCAAAGTTTTTATTACACCTCCTTGTAATTTTTTTTGTCTTTTATAATTTTTGAGCAAAACTTGAATCTCGCATTACTTTAAAGCACGAAAACTGATTCGTCAAACAAAAAATGCTGTAATTTCTGACAAAAAACTGGGAATTTAAGGGAGCCTCTAAAAATTGCAATTTTTAGGCAACGAAAGAAAACACGACGTTTTAATTCATTAAAATCAGTTAATTTCAGTCTGAACCTGCTCAATGACATTTTTGAAAAGAGCGGAAACAACTTCAGAAATTTCTTCAATGGACATTTCATCAGGATTTCTAGCATACCCGTAATAAATTGTTACAAGGCTGCCAGAAAGAAGGCGGGCAATAATGTTTCGTTTGTTTTTTGTAATCTGTGAATAATTTTTTGTCTGTGACATTTTCTTGCAAAAAGTTTCTGTAAGAACTTCAACTAGTTTTTCAAAAAGAAAATTTGAATTAGGCGAAAGAATTATAGAACGGATTTCACGGTCGGTGTCTATCAGGGGTTTTAGCAAAAAAAACATTGCCTTTGAAGAAAGTATATTTTCGCTGACCGGGATTTTTTCGGCCTGTTTTTCAAATTCACTGATAAATAAATCAATACCTTCGTTAAAAACATCAAATGGCGTGTTGTAATATATATAGAAAGTTTTGCGGTTGACTTCTGCTTTTTGGCAAAGTTCAGTTATGGTTATTTCAGAAAGATTTTTTTCTTTCATGAGCGTCCACACAGCATTGCGCATAGCACGTTTAGTTTTTAAAATTCTGCGGTCAACATTTTCGTTAGTATTATTTTCTGTCATTTTTTTATCTTTATTTGTAAACTTGCAATTAATCTGATGATTAATTTAAATTCTGATTGTATAATAATAGGACAACTGTGTTAAAAAGACAATGTTTATGCTACACTTTGTTGCATAAGTAACAAAATATTGAAAAATGTTGTTTATAGAATCTAGTTTTTTGTTTAAAATGACAAAAAATTAGAAAATGTAAAGTAAAAAAGATACCTAAAAAAGGGGCAACGATTATTTTATGAAAACAGGATTAGTATTGGAAGGCGGAGCAATGCGCGGTATTTTTACTGCCGGTGTGTTAGACTATCTGATGCAAAAGGATGTTTATTTCGATTATGTCGTTGGTGTATCTGCTGGTGCAGATAACGGAATCAACTTTGTATCAAGGCAGATTGGCCGCTGCAAAAAAGTAATTTCTCACGAAAATGTCGTTTCGTATTATGGTTGGGATCAGATAGTCAGAAATCACAGACTTACTAATATAGAAAAAATGATTAAAGGTTATGCTCTTGATGAATTCCCTTTTGATTTTGATACTTTCTTTAATTCAAAAACCGAATTTGAAAATGTCGTAATAAATTGTGATACCGGACTTCCTGAATATCACGGTGGATATGCTGACAGAGAAGAATTCTTTAAATATAATATAGCGACCTGTTCTTTGCCGTTCTTGTGTCAGCCGATTGAAATTAATGGAAATCATTATCTTGATGGCAGTCTTACAGATTCTATTCCCTTAAAACGTGCCGTAGAAAAAGGCTGTGAACGAAATTTAATCATTCTTACAAAACCAAATGGCGGTGCTCCTACTGATTATTCAAAAATGAGATTTTTTATCAAACTTATTTATAAAAAATATCCAAAACTGTGTGAAGCAATGTGTAAGCGCGTAGAAAATTATGAAATTCAAACTGCTTATATTGAACAAAAAGTTAAGGAAGGAAAGGCGTTTATTATCCGTCCGGAAGTTCAGTATGTTCATCACATAGACAGCAATAAAAAACGATTAAATGCCTGCTATCAGCACGGAATTCAAATAATGGAAAAGAATTTTGATAAACTCAAGTCTTTTTTAACATCTGAGTAAGTATTGATTGTTCAGGTTTCTTTTATAAGGTAAAATTAGAAGGTTATGAAATTACTTTTGTTAAATGGCAGTAAAAGAGGCGAACGTTCCTCTTCTTTGAAAGTTGCACGTGCATTTGTAAAGGGAATTAAAAATACGCTTGGAGATGATTTATCAGTAACTGAAGTTGATTTAGGGAAAAAGAAAATAGAGCATTGTCTTGGCTGTTTGTGTTGCTGGAAAAGAAATAAAGGCGAATGTGTAATACATGATGATATGGAAGAAATCAGAACACTTGTGATGGATAGTGATATTATTGTGCAAAGTTTTCCATTGTATTACTTTGGACTTCCGTCACTTACAAAAGCTTTTGTTGACCGTATGATTCCGTTTATTTCTGAATATCGTGCTAGTAATGGTGATGATAAGACAGGTCGTTTTCTTCATGATGTCAGATATAAAGAACTTAATAATAAAAAACTTGTCCTTGTTTCTACTTGCGGTTATGAAGAAACTGTTGACTGCTATGACTGCATTAAACTTGAATATGATAAAATCTGCGGACCGGGTTGCTATACTTTGATTACGGCACCCCAGGGTGGAGTTATTGCCGAAAAAACTCTTGAAGCAAAGGTTGCAAGATATTTGATAAAATTTGAAGATGCCGGTGCGGAATTCATAAAAAATGGAAAAATATCTGAAGAAACTGACAAAAAACTTCAGATTCCGTTGCTCGGTCATAATACTTTTAACATTCTTATTAACAGAAACTGGGATGATCCGGATGTTGGTCCTTATGGGCGATAAATCTGATTGTGGTTTTTGTGCAAATTATGACTGTTGTAAAAAATCAAAAGAAGGTAAAAAAAATTAATGGAAGCTATCAAACGAGGAATTGCTAAATTTTTGTTCTGGGTCGTGTACCCGGTTTTGCGTCTGATTTTTCCTTTTAAAATTAAATGGGTAGATAAAAAAGGAAGTATTGAAACGCTGAAAAGTGGTTGTCTGATTTTTTCAAATCATCGTGGATATGTTGAAGGACTTTTGCTTTCTAGAGTTTTTAATAAATACAAAGTTTATACTTATGTAGGAAAAGACTGGTATGAAAAGAAAAAGATAAATTGGCTTTTCAGAAATCTTCACTATATTCCGGTTGATCGTCAGCAGATGGATACTGCGTGGCTTGACCGTGGAGTTAAGACTGTTCAGGCTGGAAATTCAATTTATATTTTGCCGGAAGGACATACAACAAAAACTGGCGAAATGGATGAATTTAAACCCGGATTTTTAATTCTGGCAAAACAGGCTGGAGTTCCGCTTGTTCCAATTTATCTGGTAGAAAAATTCAAGGCTTTTCATATGACTCATCTTATCATTGGAAAGACTTTGAATCCAGATTTGAATGAACCGGGCCGACCGTCTCAAGTTATGAAAAAACATTCTGTAGAATGTCGTGACTATCTGATTGAATTGTCAAAAATGGTATAATAAACGCCGTTTACGTGTTAGAATGAAAAAGCCTGTCAGGCAAAAATAGGTAATAGCCGCTTGCGGTGAAAATATGAGTAAACATAAGGAGATTTACACAATGAACGAAGAAGAATTGAAAGTTGCAGAAAAAATCAAGAGTCTGCTCGTTGAAAACCTCAGAATTCCTGAATCTGAATTAGATTATGAAATTCCTCTTTTCAACGAAGGTATTGGTCTTGATTCAGTTGACTCTCTTGAAATCATTTCTTGTATTGATAATGAATTCGGAGTTGCAATGACCGGTGTAGCAAAAGAAAATTTCTACAACATCACAAGTCTTGCAAAATACGTTGTAGCTAATAAATAGTTAGCAGAATTTTGTTTGTCCCCGGGTTCAAGATTAAAAACTTGCCCGGTGATATTTTTTTACGGTCCCTGAATTATCAGATATTTAACTTATAAAAAGGTACTTATAGATGAAAAAAAATATTTCTGAACGATGCGTTGTAACTGGTCTTGGAATGATTAACGCAATCGGTAATGATGTTAATACTAGCTGGAATAATGTTCTGGCCGGAAAATGTGGAATTGCAAAAGTAAAAAGTGTAAATACAGACGGATGTTATGCAAATCTTGGTGCAGAAGTAGATTGTGCTGAACTTGAAAATTACAAAGGTGTGGATCGTGTATCTCAGCTTTGTTTAAAGGCTACTGACGAAGCGGTTGCTGATTCAGGGCTTGATATGAAAAAAGAAGATGCCGGTCGTGTCGGTGTAATTATGGGAAGTTGTGTTGGCGGCGTCAGAAGTGTTGAAAATTATGTCAACAATGGAGAAAAAGCTGAAGATATCAGAAAAATGACGATTTCTTCCATTGCAAATAATGTTGCAAATAAATTAGGAGCTGAAGGCGTTGTAACAAATGTTGGAAATGCTTGTGCCGCTTCTACAATCAGTATTGAATATGCCTGCGAACTTATTCGTGAAGGGGTAGGTGATGTATTCATTGTCGGTGGTTCTGATGTTTTTGCAGCAGTTCCGTTTGCAGGTTTTCATGCTCTTCATGCTTTAGCTGAACATCCTTGTACTCCGTTTAATAAAATGGATGGAATTACACTTGGCGAAGGTTCCGGTGTTCTTGTTATTGAATCTTACGAACATGCTCAGAAACGCGGTGCAAAGATTTATTGTGATGTCCTTGCCGGCGGTTGTACAAGTGATGCGGTTCATATTACATCTCCAGATCCAAAGGAACAGATTGTTGCAATGCGTACTGCTCTTAAAAATTCAGGAATTGAGCCAAGACAGATTGGCTATGTAAATGCCCATGGAACTGGAACTCACAAAAATGATGAATCAGAATTCTATTCAATGCACACAATTTATGATAATACTGGTGCAGATTTGGCAGTAAGTTCTACAAAGGGACAGGTTGGTCACTGTCTTGGTGCTGCAGGTTCTATTGAATCTATTTATACAATCAAAGCTCTTACAGAAAATACAATTGCTCCAACGATTGGCTATGAGGATGCTGATTTAGAAATTTTAAAGGAAAGAGCCGGAAATATTAATTTTGTTCCTAACAAACCTCTCAAAAAAGAACTTAATTATGTTATGAATAACAACTATGCATTTGGTGGAAGTAATGCTTCTGTTATTTTCTCTAAAAATGCAGGTTCAGTAAAAGAAACTTCAAATGATGATCCTGTTTATCTTACAGGTATTGGAATTGTTTCTCCTCTTGGAAATGGAAAAGACAATTATATTACTCAGATAAAATCAGGAAAAATGGCAGAAGGAAAATCGGTTGTTTCAGTAATTGGACAGGGTGATTGGGATAAATACGGAATCAAGATGGGCTTTTACAGAAAACTTGATAAATTTGCCTGTATGCAGGTTATTTCCGGTCGAGATGCTATGGCAGACGGAAAACTTACAATCACAGAAGAAAATTCAGAAGACTGCGGTATGATTATTGGTACTGGTGATGGTCCAATTTCTACAGTTTATGATTTCCAGAAAAATATTACTGCAAACGGAAATAAATCTGGTTCTGCATTTAATTTCCCTAACACAGTTTATAATGCTGCTGGTGGATTCCTTTCCATTAATACGGGAATGCATGGTTACAATGTAACTGTAACAAACGGTTCGCAGTCTGGGCTTCAGTCTGCCTGTTATGCATATAACGAAATTAAACAAAGTCATGCAAAGATTATGCTTGCAACCGGAAATGATGAAAACAATGCTATAATGGAAAAATGGTACACTCAGCTTGGTGAAGTTTCTGATTCAACTGCAAAACTCTATAACGGAAACGGTATGACAATTGCGGACGGTTCAACTTCTGTTCTTCTTGAAAATGCAGAAACTGCTGATGTGCGCGGTGCTGAAAAGTATGCGGTTATGGCCGGCTATGGTATGTCGCACGCAACTACAGTTTACGGCAAAATTGCAGGAACTGAAGGTGGTCTTAAATCTGCTATTGCAAAAGCACTTGCAGACGCAAAAGTTAACGCTTCTGAAATTGATGCAATTTACGGTTTTGGTAATGGTATTCCGGAAGTTGATAATATCGAAAAAACGGTTTATGGAGCTGACTTTGCAAAAATTCCTGTACATAATGTTCGTCTTTATACAGGTGATGCCCGTTCTGCTTCTGCAAATCTTTCGCTTGCACACGCTGCACTTACATTGCACGGTGATATTGCAGGCAATGAAAAAGCATTTGCCTTTGAAAACGGTGAAGTTTCAGAAATCACTTCTGATACAAAATTATACAAGACTGTCCTTGTAACTGCTGCTTCTGAAGGTGGTTCTTACACGGCAATCGTTCTTAAAAAAGCATAACAAAATTAAAAGCATTCCAGAAAATAAAATCTGGGATGCTTTTTTTAAACAGGTGATGAATATGGAAAACGAAAATAAAGGAAAAGTTGCACTTGTTACAGGTGCGAGTCGGGGAATTGGCAGAGCTTGTGCAATTTCTCTTGGAAAAGCTGGTTATACGGTTGCCGTAAATTATAATTCAAATTCTGCCGCTGCTGATGAAGTCGTAAAAATTATCAAAGATGCCGGAAGTGAAGCAATGGCAATTAAAGCAAATGTTGCAGATCAGAAAGAAGTTCAGGCAATGGTAAGAACTGTTGCTAAAGAATACGGAAAAATTGATGTTTTGGTAAATAATGCAGGAATCGTTCTTGATGAATATGTCCTCATGATGAAGCCGGAAACAATTGATAAATGCCTGGACTTGAATATTAAAGGTTATCTTTATTGTTCTCAGGCCGTTGCACTCAAGATGTTTTCTAAAAAATCTGGTTGCATTATTAATATGTCTTCTGTAAGTTCAAAAATGGCACTTGCAGGTCAGTCAGTTTACAGTTCTACAAAAGGTGCTGTAAATTCTATGACTCAGACAATGGCTAAAGAACTTGCTCCTTATGGAATCAGAGTTAATGCTATTGCGCCGGGATTTATTGCAACAGAAATGATTCAGCAGATTCCTCAGGAAAAGCGCGACGAGTATATAAAAGAAGTTCCGCTTGGACGTTTTGGTGAAGCCGAAGAAGTTGGAAATCTTGTTGTTGCCCTTGCAGGAAATGCCTGTTCTTATATGACAGGTCAGGTTTTAGTATTGGACGGAGGCCTTAGTCTTTAATATGGCAGTTTTAAATATCAATGAAGTTCAAAAAAGAATTAAACAGCGCCCACCTTTTCAGATGATTGAAAAAGTTCTTGAATTGGAAGATGGTCATGCAATTGGAGTGAAAAATGTTTCTATAAACGAACCCTATTTTATGGGACACTTTCCGGATTCTCCAATTATGCCGGGAGTGCTTATGGTTGAGGCTGCCGCTCAGCTTTGTTCTTTGACTATCGAATCAGACGGTTCTAATGAAAGTCTTATTTATGTTCTTCTTAAAGTTGAAGATTTTAAATTTATTAAACCTGTAATTCCTGGTGATACTTTGCAGATTGAAGTTACTAAAGATTCTTCTAGTAGTGCAGCGTTGGTTAAATTTGACGCAAAAATTACTGTTGACGGTCAGATTAGGGCAAAAGGAAGAATGGCTTTTACTTCCATGCCAAAATCTGCAGTTTATCAGTAAAAATTGACGTCAGAAACGTTCGCATTTTTGCATAAAAATGATTTTGTGAATTAAACGAGGTGATATATGTCTAAACGAGCATTTTTATTCCCTGGACAGGGAAGCCAGGTAACTGGAATGGCAAAGGATTTTTACGATAATTTTCCGGAAAGTAAGGCTGTTTTTGAAGCAGCTTCTAAAGCCTCTGGTCTGAATGTAGAAGAACTTTGTTTTACAGAAAATGATAAATTGAATATTACAGAATATACACAGATTGCGTTACTTACAGCTGAACTTGCAGTTATGGCCGCTGTTCAGGCAAAAGGAATTAATTGCGATGTTTCTGCGGGACTTAGCCTTGGCGAATACGGAGCGGTTGTTGTTTCCGGTGCTATGACAAAAGAAGATGCCTTTGCTTTAATCAGAAAGCGTGGTATTTATATGCAGGAAGCTGTTCCTCAAGGTGGTGCAATGTCTGCAATTCTTAATCTTAATGCAGATAAAATTGCAGAGGTTTGTAAAACAGTTCAAGATGCTGGTGCTGATGCAGTTGCAGATTATCGTAAGGAAAAAAATATTCCTGATTATGAAGGGAACCTTCCGTACGTTGTTTCTGTTGCAAATTATAACAGCCCTGTTCAGACTGTAATTACAGGTCGAATTGACGCGGTAACAGTTGCTGGTGAAAAATGTATAGAGGTTGGTGCTCGTCGTGCCGTTCCTTTAAAAGTAAGTGGACCTTTTCATTCTGCACTTTTAAAAGATGCCGGAGCAAAATTAGGCAAGGCACTTGAAAGTGTAAATGTTTCAGAAATTAAAATTCCTTACATTACAAATGTTACTGGAGATTATGTAAAATCATCTTCTGAAATTAAAGGATTGCTTGAAACTCAGGTTTCTAACAGTGTGCGCTGGGTTCAGACAGTAAAAAAATTGCTTGAAGACGGTGTTGACGAATTTATTGAACTTGGACCGGGAACAACTCTCACAAGTTTTGTAAAACGCGTTAATCCGGAAGCAAAAACTGTAAATATAAGTACAGTTGCTGATTTAGAAAAATATTTAGGACAATAAAATGGCAAGTAAGGTTAAGAAGTCAAAAATAGATGTTGAAAATCAAACTGAAAAACATGTAATGTCAGTCTGTTCTTCTTGTAAAGCAGAAATGGATTATAGAACGGCACGAGATGCGCTTTTTATTTGTCCAAACTGTAAAAAACATATGCGTGTTGCGGCTCGTGACAGAATTTGGATGACTGCAGATGTAGGTTCTTTTATTGCCTGGGGTGAAAATCTTGAATCAGGAAATCCTCTTGAAATCCCCGGATATGAAGAAAAACTGCAGAAAGCAAAGCAAACGACTTCTTTGACGGAAGGTGTTATTGTCGGTGAATGTACAATTGGTGGAACAGCCTGCATGCTTGGTGTTATAGATTCCAGATTTATGATGGGAAGTATGGGTAGCGTTGTTGGTGAAAGAATTACAATGGCAATTGAAGAAGCCACAAAACGCAAACTGCCGGCAATTATGTTTTGTTGTTCCGGCGGGGCAAGAATGCAGGAAGGTATTCTTTCTTTGATGCAGATGGAAAAAACTTCTGCTGCTCTTAAACGACATTCTGATGCAGGAAATCTTTATGTTTCAGTTTTGACTGACCCGACAACCGGCGGTGTTACGGCAAGTTTTGCAATGCTTGGCGATATTATTCTTGCTGAGCCAAAGGCAATGATTGGTTTTGCCGGTCCGCGTGTTATTGAACAGACAATCGGTAAACAGTTGCCGGAAGGATTCCAGCGTTCTGAATTCCAGCTTGAACACGGTTTTGTTGATGCAATTGTAGAAAGGAAAGATATGAAAGAAACACTTTCAAAAATTCTTCAGTATCATCCAAAAGTACGTTCAAAGATGATGCAGGCGACAGCACTTGCAGGACATCAGATGAATGTTCTTAAAAGAATGGATTCTACTTTGCAACGCGAAACAAAAGAAGCAAACGAGGCAGCTAAAGGTCCGGCAGAAAATCCTTTGACTCCATGGGAAAAAGTTCAGACTGTACGCAAGCCTTCTCGGCTTGGAACAAGAGATTATATTTCTGCAATTTTTGAAGATTTTATTGAATTCCACGGCGACCGTTATTTCCGTGACGATCCTTCTATTGTTGGAGGAATTGCCCTGTTTGATGGACAGCCGGTTACAGTAATTGGTGTTGACCGCGGTCATGAATTAAACGAAATGATGCGTACAAACTTTGGAATGCCGTCTCCGGAAGGTTACCGTAAGGCAATCAGGCTTATGAAACAGGCTGAAAAATTCAATCGTCCGGTAATTACTTTTGTAAATACTTCTGGTGCTTATCCTGGAAAGGAAGCTGAAGAAAACGGACAGGGTGAAGCAATTGCCCGCAGCATTTATGAAATGTCTGGATTGAAGATTCCGACACTGGCAATTATGCTTGGTGAAGGCGGTTCCGGTGGTGCCTTGGCACTTGCGGTTGGAAATGAAGTTTGGATGATGGAAAATGCCATTTATTCAATTTTGTCTCCGGAAGGATTTGCTTCTATTTTGTGGAAAGACGGAAGCAGGGCAGAGGAAGCGGCAAGTGTAATGAAAATTACAGCAAATGATCTTTATAAACTTGGAATTATCGATGCTATTTTGCCAGAATACGGCGGAGCAGAAATTGAAAATATTGAACCTATCGCAAAAGATTTAAAGTCAAGAATTTATAACTTCCTTGATAAATCAAGTTACAAGAGTGGAGAAACTCTTGCAAATGAAAGATATGCAAGGTTCAGAAAATTCTAGATTTTTCTGGTATTTTTTTGGCTAGAAGTCTGGTTTTTATAAAAATTTTATACGCTTAAAGGGGCTCTGGAAATTGCAGTTTTCAGTACCCCTTTTAAGTTTTCGTGAATTGCCTTTAATGACTTAAGTTCTGGCTCGACAACGAGGGGGTGCATGACCATCACCTGGTCGTCGGGAGTGGGAAATAGCCAGACTGCACTAGCGTTAATATTGACCTGAATCTGGTTCAAGATTGCGAAAAAGGTAATTTTTCCGTTAGTTTCTGCGACAGGTAAACCCAGCACTTTTACAGAACTTCCGCCGGTAAGCCTTAAGTTTTTTTTTCATGGGTCATTTTTGCTTCGCAAAAAACAGGCTTTTCAGGGTTCCGCT
>CAVJCY010000068.1:0-15460 GCA_963648145.1 bacterium
TTAATTTTAAATCACAGGAGGTAAAAGATGAATCCTGTATGGACTGTTAAATCTGTAAAGGCTTTGCCTGACTTTAAACTTTTTATAACTTTTGAAAAAGGAGAAAAGAAGATTTTTGATTTTAAGCCGTATTTAAAATTTAAGATAAATGAAGTTTGCACTTTTCGTCCGATTTCGTCCGAAAATTAAAAATCCAAAATAATGCTGCCGGAAATATTTTCTACATAAATTGGAACGGTAGTTGTTCCATTGGTAAAAATTTTTGTAGAGTGTACATTCTGGCTGATTTTTGTGAAATTATTTATAAAATTCGATTTTTGTGAGCGGACATTCAGTTCAAAATTTTGATTTTTGCTGATAAATAGTGTGATTGGAGCATTTTTGGCTGTGATTTTAGAAGTTGCTTCCGGGGATTTTTCAAGATTTACCGTAATTTTGCCATCGTTTGCATTTATGTCAAAGTAATTGCAATTAAGTTTTTCTAGATTTATTTGCGAATTTTCAGCAGAATTTTCCAAATAAAAATATTCGCAGTGAAGATTTTTTACTTTTATTGAATTTTGTTTTCCTGTGATTAAAACCGAATCTTCAGAAAAAATATTTTCAAGGTTCACAATACCGTCTTGCGTTGAAATTTTGTATCTTTGTGCAAAAAAATCTTCCGGTAACCAGATGTAAGCACTGCAATTTTCACCTTTTAAAAGTGTGCTGCCATTATTTTTGATTTCTAGAGTTTGCGAATTCTGATTTATCAGTGGCAGTTTTTTTGAATTATTTCCGTAAAGTTCAATCAAAATGTCCGGCGTTTTTTTACTTTTGATAAAACAATTTTCTGATTCAAGGGAAATTTCTATATTTTGGATTTCTTTTGTGTTAATAAAAACTGAAGAAACAAGATTTTTTGGATTTTGCGATTTTACCGAAAAAATTAGGAAAAAATTGAGTAAAAGTGTAAGAATTACTTTTTTCATATAAAAATTATATAATTTTAAGCATGAAAAACAAACAGAAAAATGAACTTGCAGTCTGCGGTTTTGCGGCTGTAAAAAAACTTGAAAAAAATCATCCTGAAAAAATTACCCGCCTTTATTTTACAGAAGAAGTTGCCCCTAAATTTGGCGGTCTTTGCAAAAAACTTGCAAAACTACACGGAATTTATAATCAAAAACCGGCCGGAGATTTGGAAAAACTTTGCGGAAGCGTCCATCATCAGGGAGTTGTTGCAATGATTGAATCGCCAGAAATTCAGCAGTTGGATTCTGACGTTACGGATTATTGGGCAGAAAACTGTGAAAATGCCGTTTTGCTTGATAGAATTGGAAATGCAAATAATTTTGGAGCGATTGTTCGCAGTGCAGCATTTTTTGGAATTAAAAATATAATTATTCCGCTTGATGAAAGTCAGAGTTCTATTACTACAAGCAGTTACAGGGTTGCCGAAGGTGGAATGGAGTATGTAAATATTTATTCTGTGCGTTCAAGCGTGCGTCTTTTGGAAACTCTGGAAAGCAAAATGATTAGAGTTGGAACTTCGCTTGATGCAAAAAAACAGGTTAGTGAAATTAAAAATTTTGGAATTGAAAATGGCGAACGCAAAAAACCGTTACTTATAATTTTAGGAAATGAAGAAAACGGAATTAGTGACGTTGTAAAAAAACATTGTGATGAACTTGTAATAATTCCATGGAACGGAATGAATGAAGGCCAGGAAGAAAGTCTTGTAGACAGTCTGAATGTTGCACAGGCCGCAAGTATTATTTTTTATGAAGTAATGCAAAAATAGATTTTAAACTTTGCGCAAAGGATTGTAGCACCCGCGAAGGCTTTTTCAAAAGCCGAAGCGGAAGCCCGCAGGCGCACTATTTGTGCGCCGAGGACTTTGAAGGCGAATGCCAGAAGTGCGAAAAGCCTGACCCGGCGGGCAGTTTCACGCAAAAGATTTTATTTTTCAGAAAAATTGCCCGCCGGGATGCGCCCGTATAAAAATTAATTACCGCAGTTTCCGCAGCCACCGTCGCAATTACATTCACCGTCTTTAGAGCAATTGCCGTCACAGCCTCCTTCGCCACAGTTTCCGCAGCCACCGCCACAACAGCCGTTTTTAGGATTTAATTCTTCGTCCGTTGCATCGCGGACTTCTACAACTTCTACATCAAAGTGTAAAGTTTTTCCTGCAAGTTCGTGATTTCCGTCAATTTTTACAATTTCCGGACCAACTTCAACGGTACGAACAATTGCCGGACCTTGTGGAGTCATAACCTGAAAAAGCATTCCCGGTTCAACTTCGCCATCAAATTGGTCACGTTTTACATTAAGAATCAATTGGGGATCAATTTCTCCGTAAGCGTCTTTTGGAGTAATCACAGTGCTGAATTTATCGCCGTCGGTTTTGCCTTCCAGTTCTTTTTCAAGACCGGCAATCAGGTAACCTCTGCCGTGAACAAATCCTAAAGGTTCTTTGCCAATTGAAGAATCAATTTCTATGCCGTCGTCATCTTTAAGTGTATAGTGAATGGCAACCCATTTATCTTTTGAAATATTCATCTTACCAAAGCCCCTGTTCGTCATAATTTACTGCATTATCCTGTACAACTTCTGTAATTTCCGGACAAGCGTCTTTTAAATAGCGTTCAACGCCCATTTTAAGAGTCATAAGCGCCATTGGGCAACTGCCACAGGCTCCTGTTAAATTCAGATGAACTTTATTTTCTTCATCAATTCCAACATATTCCATATCTCCGCCGTCTGCCTGAAGCTGCGGACGGAACATTTCTAGAGCTTCTTTGACTGTGGCTTCTAATGCTTCGTTTGCCATAATTCTCCCCATAAAATTATTTTCAGTTTTTTTTGATTCTGATAAGGGCTTCTTTTAAAAATCATTTTCAATGCTTTTTAAAGATACCTCCAAAAATTGCAATTTTTAGAGGTTCCCTTTAGTGTTCAGATGTACCCTTGATTATAAAGACATTGCCCGTTTGTGTATAGAAAGCTCCAAAACAACTTGTAGGATGTTCTTAACATCTTGAGCCTAATAAATCAAATTTTCGACCATATCTGCAAATGGTTCTTCCGAATCTGATGAATAAAGCCAATTATAAACGACAGCAGCGGAAACAAGTTTGCGTCCATACTCCCGGGTTTCTGAAAAAGGCAGACTTTCTAGAAAAAGGTCGCCTGGCATATTTGATTTTTTACCAAATTCATTCATTGAAGTTTTTAGCCAGCGGCGCACTCTTGTGATTCCCGCGTTATATGAAAAAAATGCCTGTAAATAAGAAAATTCACAGCGGGTATAAAGATTGTTCAAGTAATAACAACCAAATTCTATATTATCTTGAGGATTTGTCAGCGAATATTCTGTTCGGCGGAGTTTTTTGGCAATATCGGCGGCAGTAAAGTCCATCAGCTGGCACAGTCCGATTGCTCCGGCGGAACTTGTAACATCGGCATCAAAAAAACTTTCACTTCTGATTAGTGCATACATAATAGGTTCTGAACAATTATATTTTTGACACATTGAATCAACAATTTCTTGATAATCCAGCGGATAAAGAAGTTTTAGTTCATCTTTTGTAAAAGGACGGTCGCCATAATTCATTGCACGGGCGGCAATTCTCAAACTCTGGGTGTAAAAATCGTGATTTTGTTTTCCGCATTTTTGCAAAAATTTTGAAAGATAAAGTGCCGTGTCCGTGGAAATTCCGTTTTTGTAAAGATTCATATATTCTGCATAAATTTTTTCAGGAAATCCGTAGTAGGCGAGGCCTTTTAAATATTTGTCGGCGTCAGAATCCAGGCAGTAAGTTTTTTTTGTATTTGGAGCACTGCACAAAAGATTTTGAATTTCATTTTCCGAAAAACCAAGTTTGTAGGCGGAAAGAATTTTGTAATACGCCGAAGTTCCCGCGTTCAGTGATTTTTGAAAAGCGTCTTTTGCAGTCCATTTTTCTGATTTTGCGAGTCCTTCTTGCAAAAGTCTGCCGTAAATATAAATAATCTGAGCGGAAATTTCTGTGCTGGCATAAGGCAAAACAGTTGAATAAAGTTCATAAAATCCGTTCCAGTTGCCGCCTGACAGGAGGGACAGAATCAGTTTTTCAAAAAAATCATCGAAATAAGATGAGTCCGACCATTGATTTGCATAATTTTTTAGAAAATTCAGCTGAACAGAAAGTTCTTCTGTCAAATTTGTGTCCAACAGGTACCAGATTGCATTGTCCTTGTTTTCCGGAGATTTTGCACAATTAATTGCATTTATAAAACTTTCATCAGATTTTGATTTTTGATTTTGTGTTTTGCTGTAAAAACGACCGGCATAAAACCAGAAATAAAATTCGGAATCTGAATTTTTGAATTTTCGGGCAAGTTCTGCAAAGGTCGTGGCATTTTTTTCAAAATCCGAACTTCCGTAAAGACAGGCTTTGCCAATGTCAGAGGCAATTTGCGGTAACGGAGCAGTTTCTGTATTTTCAAAATATGAAAGCAGTTTTTGGGCAAAAACAAAACTTTGAGTATAATTCCGTTCGTAAATTTTGGTACGGAAATTTATTAAAAAGTCGGAAAATTGTAATGGCGAAAAATCCTTAAAAAAATCCTGAGAATCTGAATCATAATTTTGAGGAAAATCGTTTTGATTGTAGGAATTTTTGTAAAAATTCAAATGTAAAGATGAAAGCGGGCGAGTAGTGAACCAGTCAAAAACTTCATTTTGAAAGGAAGAATCCCCGCGTTTTTGTTTTGCTTCAAGCCGTAATTTTATTGTTTCGTTATTTTCGTGTGAAAAATCAATATTTTGCGTTATCTGAATAAGTTTGTGGAGTTCATTTGCAGAAGAAAGTTGTTTCGTGGCAATCAAAAGTGAATCAGAATCATTATAAGTTGCATAAAATTTTTCCGCAGATTTATTCTTTTTCTGAATGTCGCCAATTTGAGTGAGTGCCTCGGCACTTTTGCGGGCACACCAGTAAGAACCTTTTTTCTGGCAGCGTAAAAATTTGGAGCGGGCTTCGTTATATTTTTTTTGATTAAGATACTGAAGACCCGCAAAATAATCGGCATCATAACCAAAAATCTTCTGACCTTCAGTTTTGGAAACAGCACAACCAGAAATCAAAAATGAAAAAATTACGGAAACAAGTAAAATTTTAGTCTGATTTTTTAAGGACACTAAATTTTACTCCGCAGGAATTGTAATCACGTCGCCCGAAATAATGTAATCAGGATTTTTTATACCGTTGTATTTTGCAATATATTTGTATCGCCACGGATTTTTGTAATATGCGTCGGCAATATCCCAAAGTGTGTCGCCCCATCTGATTTTGTAGTAAGTTTTTTGAGGTTCTGTTTTAGCTATTTCTGGTTGTTCCGGTACAGCTTCTTCGGCATTTTCAATAATTACAATTTCATCTTCTTTTGCGGCAGGAACCGGCGGTTCTTCAACTTTTTCTTCAACAAGTTCTGAATTTGTTTCTACAGGAACTTCCTGAATTATCAGAGCATTTTCGGTCGGAGTTTCAACTTGTTGAGTTAACGAAGAATTTTCAAAATTTTCTGTAACATATTCTTGTTCATTTTCCGAAGATGATTTTTTTGAAAGCAAATTATATTTTGAAGGTACAATAAAAAGAATCAAAACTGTAGCAATTATACAAATTATTGCACAAATTATGCAGATGATAACCGGAACTTTAGTTTTTTTACGTTCTTTTTCTTCTTCATCAGTGGCAGATTCGCCAAGTTCAGTTTCCTTGTCATAAAGGCCGGTAAAACTGATTGGCTTTTCGTTTCCAATGAAGTCATTATCAGAATTATTCTGAGTATTTGCAGAAAAACCGCTGCTTTCGGTGAAAATATTGTCATTCGCTGATTTTTCAGAATCATTTTCAAAAGTTTCAAAGTCAAACGGAGGAATTTCTTCGGCAGCAGATTTATCGTCTTCAGCAAAATTGTCAGAAAAATCGTCGGTGTTCGGTTGATTATCGTCATCTAAATTGATTTCCGTGTCTGATGTTTGTGATTTGTCAGTTTCAAAATTCCACGCGTCATACTGTGGATTTTCGTTATCAGCGAATTTCTCAGTATCTATCACTTGAGTATCGGTCTCAGCAAAATCTTTAGCGTCGCTTTGTATTTCTTCGTTATCTGTGTTGCTTTCGCTACCCGCCGGCAAATTTTGACTGTCTGATATTTCATCGTCAAAGTTTAACGCACTTTCATCTATAGAAAAATCGTCTGTATGTGATGCTGGATTTTCGTCACTGTTATCAACAAAATTTTCTGCAATTTCCGAATCGCCAAGATTAAAATCAAAATCAGAAAGAGGTTCTTCAAGATTCACGGAGGTTTCTTCTGTTACCGGTTCACTTTCTTCCTGAACGACAGTTTCGTCAGTTGGCAGGGTATTTTCGGTATTCTGTAATGACTCTTCCTCGGCTTTTGCTTCCTCAGTTTCTTTTTTTATTGCATTTGCCCTTGCAAGAAGTCCACCGGCAGAACGTTTTTTTGGTGCCACAATGCCAGATTTACTTTCAGAAATTTGATATTCGTCCGTTACAAGTCTTTCTTCAAGGGTACGCGAAACAAGCGTAATCTGAGTGTTGCTCTGCTTTCCGGTTTCGGTATCAACAATATTTGCAGAAAGTTTATTATCATCATCAAGTGCAACATTAAAAGTAATATCGGCTTCGCCAGTTGGTCGCGCATTTAAATTTTCAATCTGAAGGGAATCAACATATTCAGCGTCATCCATAGAGCAAGAAGCTGAACGGTAAAGATCAACCATAACTTTTGTCTGATTGTTATGTGCCGTAGTCAAATCCAGAGTTTTCTGCTGAGCCTGTCCTTCTTCCATCACAGGATAAAAAGAACCGTCAGCCAGCTTTATACCTATAGTT
The DNA here is from genome assembly GCA_963648145.1 of bacterium. Classification (GTDB taxonomy): domain Bacteria; phylum Spirochaetota; class Spirochaetia; order Treponematales; family Treponemataceae; genus Treponema_D. The sequence continues at coordinate 6,894 of CAVJCY010000068.1, forward strand.
TTCATAAAAATTCCTCTTCTAAATTTTCGGTATGTTTCTTGTATAAGAATAATTTAAAATTACTTTTTTGATAAGGGAACCTCTAAAAATTGCAATTTTTAGAGGTATCTTTGCCCATAACCTTTGATTCTTTTTTTTATTGTTTTTCAAAAATGCCGCCGGGGCGTGCTTTCTGCAAAAATAGGATATTGCTGAAAGATTGTTTCAAACGCTTGTGCTGTGTGTGGTTTTGCAATTTTCTTTTAAATTAGTAAAATAAAGTGGTTTTCTAAAATTTGCAATTTTTTAGAGGTATCTTTGCCTATAACAGTTGTTCAGGAGATTTTTACTATGAGTTCAAAGAAAAAAACAGAAAGATCACACGAAGACTTTAATAAAATTGTTTTACGAAACAGCCGTACAAAAAAAGTTGCACAGAAAATATTTTTCAGCCGCACGGTAATCACTTTTGCTGCGATTTTTGTACAACTGTTGCTTTTAATTTTATTTATTGTGTTTGTAAACAACAAACTGAACTTTTACTTTGGAATTTCTCTTGCTCTTTCTGCAGTATTTATCATTTATATTTCAAATTCCGGCGGTAAAAACGAATATAAAATTGCCTGGCTTGGAATTACAGTTTTGTTTCCTGTCATCGGAATTACCTGTTACATAATATATCACACGGACGGTGCTGCAAGAAAACTTGCCAAAGAAATAGAAAAAATCAATTCCGAAATTGATTCAGTTTTGCTAGAAAAATCAAAATCGAAAGTTGAATCTGTAGAAAAAACGTTCCCGGAATATAAAAATATTTCAAATTATCTTTATAAATATGGAAAATTTTCTCCGCATAAAAATACTGCTGTAAAATATTATGCTAATGGAGAAACTTTTTACCCAGATTTTCTGGAAAGTTTAAAATCAGCAAAAAAATATATTTTTATAGAATTTTTCATTATAACAATTGACGAATGTTGGGAAAAAATTGTTGAAATTCTGGAACAAAAAGTAAAAGAAGGCGTAGAAGTCCGCCTGATTTGCGATGGCGTGGGCACTTATATGATTACCGGCAATGCTTATCAGCATTATCTTAAAGAAAAAGGCATAAAGTCAAAAGTTTTTAATCCTTTGCTGCCAATTATTTCTACCCCTGTAAATAACCGCGACCACCGTAAAATTGTTGTAATTGACGGAAAAATTGCCTATACCGGCGGAATAAATCTTTCAAATCAGTATTTTAACTATGGAAAAAATAAATTTCCGTACTGGAAAGACAATTTTGTAGAAATTCGTGGACCGGCAATTCAAAATCTACTTCAACTTTTCTTTGAAGTCTGGAATATTGGCGAAAAGGTCAAAGATGATTACGCTTTGTATCTCAATATTGATTACGAAAAAATTGAAACGGACGGTTTTGTAATTCCATACGGCGACGATGCCTTTAATTCCGAAGATATTGCAGAAAGTGTTTATCTTGAAATCATAAATAATGCAAAAAAATATCTTTATATCACCACGCCGTATGTTGTAATTGATAATCAAATGTTAACTGCCCTGACTTTTGCCGCAAAAAAAGGCGTTGATGTCAGAATTATTGTGCCTTCAAAACCTGATCATCTTATTACATTCTGTATAGGCAAAACTTATCTCAAAAATCTTCTGGATGGCGGTGTAAAAATTTATCTTTATGAAAAAGGTTTTATTCACGCAAAAACTTTTCTTTGTGATGATAATGTGGGTACCGTTGGTTCTATAAATCTTGATTATCGCAGTTTGTATGCACATTTTGAGTGCGGAGCTTTAATTTATAAAAATCCGGCACTTGCAGACATAAAAGCGGACTTTGAATCAATGTTCAAAAATGACTGTCAGGAAATGAAACTTTCAGATTATAAAAAAATCCCCGCCTGGCAAAGATTTACCGGCAGGGTTTTAAGATTGTTCGGACCATTGCTTTAAGGGAACCTCTAAAATTGCAATTTTTAGAGGTATCTTTGAAACCCTTAATTGCAATGCAAAATTTCTGACGGTTTTGAAAGGTTTGCCCCCCTAACCGTCAGAAATTTTTAGTAAACGTAATAAATTTCTTCAAGTTGTACAAGTTCAGTTTGAGTTGAATCAAATTTAAAACTGATTTTGTATTCCGAAACTCTGATGACATTTTCTTTATCATCGTATTTTATAATTACCCGCGAAGAAATTTCATTATTTTCGCCATAAAAAGTAATTTCGTTTAAAAGCCCACTAGCGTTGTAACGGAAAACCTGCTTTGTCTGACTGTTTGTAAAACCTGCAAAAACAGTAATAAAATCAATTTTTCCGTCGGCCGTGTAAGTGTAAGACCGTCGTTCTGAAATTGAACCGTTGCTAAAATAATCAGATTCCACCGCAATTTTTCCATCTTCGCCATATTTGTAAATTGTTTTGCTTACCAAATCGCCATCTTTATTGTAAGAAGTTTCGTCTTTTAGTTTATCATTTTCGTAAGTGTAAATTGTTTTAGAAAAAAGCGTGTGATTTTTGTCATATTCCGAAAGAGCCGTTTTTTTGCCATCTTTGTATGAAAATTCGTGCTGCCAGACAATTTCAGAATCAGAATTTGTACAGTTTTGAGCGGAAATATTACCGTTTTCATCATAAATCGTCTGAATTTCGTTAACCAATTTTCCTTTTGCAGAAGTTTCCTGATAATTATATTCACGGGCATTTTCGTCGTATAAACGGGTAATTTTAGAATTTACAGAGCGGACATAAGTTCCAAATTTTGAATAAATGTCGTAAATCGTTTTTTCAGAAGATTTTACATTTCCTTTTGGTGGAACATAATTAAAAATATCAAACGCAAAAACCGAAAAGCTCATCCCAGTTGCAAGAATAAAAGTTAAAAATTTTTTCATTTTTTAATCCTTTAAAAATAATTATATGGGAATCTCTAAAAATTGCAATTTTTAGAGATTCCCTATATTACTTCCTTTTTTCTTTATAAAGATTTTTTTTTCAGACTCAGCGCAGTTTTATTGTACGGCGATTTTATAAACGTCGTACAGATTTTCTGCAATATATGTTGCGCCAGCTTTTTCAAGTTCCGCGCGATTTCCGTAACCGTACAAAACCCCGCAGCATTTTATGCCGTTTTCCGCTGCTCCTGTTACGTCATACTTCCGGTCCCCAACCATCAGAATTTTTTCAGGATTTGAAAATCCGCATTTTTGCATGGCATAGGCAATAACCTCAGCTTTGGTTCCGCGTGTTTCATCTTCCAGACTTCCGCAAATCGCCTCAAAATATTTTGTAAGTCCAAATTTTTCAATGATTTTTACAGAATAAATTTCCGGTTTGGACGTTGCAACAACAAGTTTTTTGCCTGCCGAGCGCAATTTTTCCAGCAATTCAGGAATTCCGTCATAAACACGATTTTCAAAAAGTCCTTTGTCTGCAAAATATTCGCGGTATTTTTTTACGCCTTCCGCAGCCTGAGCGTCGTCAAAACCGAAATTTTCCTTCCAGGTGGTTATCAATGGCGGCCCAATAAACGACAGCAGAGTTTTATAATCTGGAATTTTCAGCCCAAAACTTTTAATTGCGTGTTTAAATGAATTTGTAATTCCTTCTGCCGGATCTGTCAGCGTTCCGTCCAAATCAAAAAAAATGTAATCATAAATCATAAAAAAATCCTTTATTTTAAGGGCGTTCCCCTCCGCTGCGCTTCGGGTCAGGCTTTGCGCGGCTACGGCGTTCGCCTCCGGCTTTTACGCTCAGTGCCAGAACAATGGCACTTCGCCTGTAAAATCCCGCTTCGCGGCCGCTACAATCCTTAACGCAAAATTATTCTCCAAAAATTTCTTTTCTGTGAAAAGTTCCCAGTTCACAGATATTTTCGCTTGTAATACTTTGTTTCCCAGTTTTTTTCAAAAAATCCTTTAAATCAATAGAAAATCTGTTCATAGAAAAATGCTGAAAAACAAAAACTTTGTTCCAGAATTCAGAATTTTTATAACATTCCAAAAGTTTATCTCTGTAAGGAATAAAAAATCCTTTGCCTTTTAATTCGGAATATCCAATCATCCACAATTGCGGCTTTTCCTGATTTTTTTCGCAAGATTCACACAATTCTTGATGCAGTTTTGCAGTTGCCTGAGCCATCCAAAGTTCAGTTTCCATAATCAGATTTACAATTTTCTGACCACCGTTTTTCATAATTTCGCGCAATTGTGCAGTTTTTGCGCTGTGAACAGGCGTTTTATTCAAAATTATTACATTTTTCCTAAAATCAATATTTAACTGAGTGTTTCTTTTAAAAAATCCTTCGCCAATTTTGCCGGCCTGGCCAACAAGGTAGCGGTTATTCACGGCAAGTTGTTCATCTTTTCCGGGATTGTCACCAATTACAATCAAACGAATTTCATCATTTTCTGTGATTTTGTCTAAATCTTTGTTATAAACAACCGCGGTTTCAAAAGGGTAAAGCGGAGTTTTGGCTTTTTCCGCGGCATTTTTTTGTAATTCACTAAGTTCCGGCGCAGAATCCAGCCATTTTTGAATTTGGATTTTGAATTCTTTTTTAAAATCAGTGAAAATCTGCCATTGTTTTTTGTTCATTTTTTTTCATACTCCTAATAACTTTTTAGAATTGTCGTCATTGCATCAAAAATTTTTCGTGCAGAATTTATGCCGGAATATTCTTTTTTGTGAATAAATCCTACGTCATAAAAGCCTAAAATATTTCCGGTTCCAAGAACATCAAAGTCGCCTTCGTAAGGACCGTTCTGCAAAACAACTTCCGGAACAAGTCCAATGCCAAGTCCAAGTTGCGCAAGTGCTAGAATTGCCTCATTACCTTCTGTTTCTGCCGCGATATTTGGCACAACATTACGCGATTTTATCCATTTATCAAAGCGACGCCGTGCAATTCCGGTTTTTGGCAAAACTAAAGGCACGGTAGAAAGAATGTCCTGTGGCGACGCTTCAAGATTTTTGTAAGGACTGTTTTTAGGTGCTGCAAAAATCAGCGGAGTTTTTAAAACACTCACAGTTTCCATTGTGGAAAGTCCTGTTTCTGGAATGGCTGCAACGGCGAGCATTGCTCTGTTTTCTTTGACGGCATTAATGGCGGCGGCGGGGTCGCCTGTTTCTACAGAAAGTTGAATCAGAGGATATTTTTGAGTCAGACGCTTAATAAATTCCGGAAGCACAGCGTAACATGCCGTAACAGAAGCGTACAGCGGCAGTTTTCCTTCCGGTTCATTGCCAATTCCGGCAAGTTTTTCTGAAAGTTCCTGCTGTTTTTCAAGAATTTCGCGTGCATATTTTAAAAATATTTTTCCTTCATCGGTAAGCAGAACCTGCCGGTTGTTTCTGTCTAGAAAAATTTTATTATTTTCTTCTTCCAGCCGGTTGATTACACGACTAAGTGCGGACGGACTCATATTCATTTCTTCCGCAGTTTTTCCAAAATGCAGATTTTTTGAAAGTGCAACAAAAGCTTTTAATTCATAAAAATTCATAATGACGTTTTTAGGGGCATCTCTAAAAAATCATTTACAATGCTTTATTTAGAGTTACCTTAATTTTATCTACTTCTCAAAGAGCGTCGTGCACAGGGGAAGCTCCAGAACTTACTTAATCAATCTGATGTTATCTACAAACAGGCTTGAATCTTCCTTACATTCCTGAAAAAAGAACGACGAAATTGTAATTCGGCGGACGTCATCAAAGTGTTCATTCAATTTTTCAACATCAAAAACAACGGTGTGCTGTCCTGGCGGAATATTGAACATTTCAGACTGCAGCCATTCCCATTTATCAGTTGCCTGAAATACAAAGCACGTTACGTAAGTTATAGGACCCGGATTATAAAAATCCGCAACGACGTATTTTCCACCGGACAAATCTTGTGAACCGTCATAAAACCAGTTTGCAGAAGCACCCGGTTTAACACTTTCAAGCAAGAGTTCCATAGAATATTTGCCTTCCGTTCTGTGCTGTTTTGAAAGGTTACAGCCCATAGAAGATTTATGTCCGCCGTATCTGTCCCAGTCGGAGCCGGCCCAAATCCAGTAGTTTCCGTTTTCAAAATCGTCAATTATCTGAACTTCGCCTTCCGGAATTGGAATATCTACCTGGGCAAAAAGTGATGCTGCCAAAAACAAATTTATAAATAAAACTGAAAATAATCCTTTTTTCATAAAATTACCCCTAGATTTTAAACTTATCCATTGCCTGATGAAGTTTCTGAATACTCGAAACGTTCTTTTCTACACATTCATTTGCTTTGCGTGCAGAATCAGTAATCAGTTCGGTTTTTTCGCTCATGGCTTTCATATTTGAATTTACAGTTCCAGTCATGCTTGCAATTTCGTCCATTTCAACGCTAACCTGACGGCTACCTTCCATCATTTCATTTGAACCGTTTTTTACATGCTCTGTAATCAGTGTAATCTGGCGCATCGCTTCAAGAATTGTTACACTGCCTTCGCTCTGCTGATCCATTGCAGCTGCAATTTCGTGTTCCTGCTCAGAAACAGTTTTTGTAAGACTAAAAATTGTTTCAAACTGCTGCTGAACCGTTTTTGCAGAATCAGAAACTTTGCGGATAATATCAGAAACGGCTTTAAGTTCTTCCTGGATTTTTGTTCCCTGAGTACTTGATTCCTCGGCAAGCTTACGAATTTCGTCGGCAACAACGCTGAATCCCGCGCCAGATTCTCCGGCGTGAGCGGCTTCAATTGCAGCGTTCATTGCAAGAAGGTTAGTTTGGCTCGCAATATTTCTAATGATTAAAGAAGCGTCCGTAAGACTCTTTGATTTTTCCTGAATTTCTGCGCTCAGGGCGGCTGTTTCGTTAATCATTGTCTGACCAAGACCACTTGCCTGTTCCAAAGCATCCATTGACTGCTGATTGTTTTTCAAAATTGAAGAAACAGAATTAATATTTTTAGTCATTTCTTCAACAGATTTTGAAGATTCTTCAACACTTACAGCCTGGTCATCAATGTTTTCATTCAGAGTGGAAATATTTTTTACAATTTGTTCAACAGTTGCCTTTGCTTCTTCAACTCCGGCCGAATATTCCTGCATCTGATTTTGTACAGACTTGATACTTTCTGTGATTGTATCAATTGCATTTGCGGTTTCGCCCATAGACTGATTCAACTCTGTTCCTATTAAAGTCATTTCATCGCTAGAATTTTTAATATCCTTAAAAGATTCCCCGATTTTTGACATTGTTTTATTAAAACTGCTGCACATTTCGCCAATTTCATTATGCTGATTTGTACTCAATCTTACCGTCAAATCACCGTCACCTTCGCTGATATTCTGCAAAGCATCAACACTCTGACGCAACGGTTTTGTGATTCTGTTTACTGCAAAATAAACAACAACAAGAATTACAACAATCTGAAGAATAAACGCTATGATAATCGTGCTTAAAGCAGACATTGCCGAAGCATTAATTTCGTTAACAGGAGTTTCAGAAATGAAATACCAGATAGAACCTGTGCGGTCTACAGTAGTTTTTGCAACCGTAATGAATTTTGCGTCTTTTCCAGTTCCGTCATAAAAAGTTGCAGTGTTATAAGTTGCTTTTCCGTTTGAATCAAAAAAGTAACTCATATATTTTGTGTCCATATAATACTTACTTGAACTGCCAGTTCCGGAACCGTCACTACTAACAATTACACGGCCATCAGAATTTAAAAACTGACATTTTGTGTCCTTGTAAATGCCATCTCCAGAAACCATATTTTCCATATCAGCAAGAACGTAATCAACGCCGGCAACACCAACATTTTCCTGAAGTGAATTTATAATCCTGGAATAAATCTTAACACTCAAAACTTTCTGACCATCAAGCAGGATTTCCTTAGGCTCCCCAACACTTGCGTTCCAATTATTGGAATACTGCACAATTTCGTTATACGAAAGTTCTGAAATAGTCTCATTTTTGATTTTATTATTTCTGTCCCTAATGTAATGAACCTTAAACTGCCCGGTAGGATTATTATCTTCATCAATTTTCTTTTCGTCCAAAGTGTCAAACATTTTAGGCAGCCAGTAAGCCCAGGCAGAATCAATACTGGTATTTTTTACAAACGCCCTGACTTGCTGTTCAATCGCAGAACGCCTGAATTTTTCAGGAATGGCCCATGCCCCACCAACCATAGAACTTAAAGTTTCAGCCGACGAAACCATCTCTTTCAGCTGCATTTCAATCGCATCCGCCTTAGATTCCGTAAGACTAACAATACTCTTTTCAATCTGCTCCGTATTCGATTTAGAAACCGTACGACTAAAAATTACAGTCATCAGAACAGAAATAACCAGCATTCCCAGCCCCAAAGAAAAAAGAAGGCTCTTTTTAACTGTTTTTTTCACATTCAACCCCGTGAGAATTTAATATTTTCCAGATTTTTTTATAAGATTTTTACAATAGAACGGATTTTTAACACAGATATACTAATCCTTTTTCCTACCGATTTAAATACAAATATCAAAATTTCAGTTATATTCCCTACCATAATAATAATTTCCCTGGGCGTTCCCCTGACGGGTCGCGTGTTCCGCAGTTCCGCTATTCGCTCCAA
>CAVJCY010000069.1:0-15023 GCA_963648145.1 bacterium
AACTCTGAAAACGCGATGTTTTAATTCGTGCTATATCAACGAATTAAAACATCGCTGATTGATAGCAAAGCGTTACAAAAAATTGCAAAACAGCAATTTTTTAGCTTTACCAACAATTGCGGAGTATAGGTTTTTCTTCCTTTCAGAAAAGGAGACATTTATGGAAAAATTAAAAGAAACTGATTTGAATTTTGTAAACGGCGGAATAACAACATACGGACTTGAATATAACAGCAAAGATTACGAAGAGGCCGGCATTATTGCAACAATTATGTTAAATGGCAAAAAAACAGTTTTTAATGATTCGTTCAAAACTATCAGAGGTTACGAGGTAACTTTTAGTGTTTACGACAAAGCTGGTAATTTACACGAAATTGATGCGGACAAAGCTAATTTTGCAGTGGATTTTCATATGCAGTACGGTCAACAGCCAGATTATGAATTTCTTTGTTCAGTAAAAAATAAAAAATAGAAGAAATCTTGTACTACATCAGGCAACACGAACCGGCTATAGTAAAGACAACTTCAAAATGAAAAGAACAATAAGGAGGTGTGATAAAAATTACATCCGTGTAATTTTTATCACTGCAGTTTTTCTAAAACTGCGATTCACTACTTTCTGTGCTGCCGCTAACGCGGAATTTTATGAGGAATTTTATATGCAGATGTTAAATGAAAATGAGTTAGATAAAATTAACGGGGGATTTACAAATGAAATCACAGATGAAGCTCAGGGATATGTTGGTCAGGAAGTTTTTCTTGTTCAGAATTGTAAAAACGGACATAAAAACTCTATCAGAGTAAAACTTTTGAGTGCTGAACCTGTTTTTGGACGAAAACAAGATACAATAAAAATAAAATACGAGAGTGTTGCAAAGCCAGGTGATCATACCGCTTCAAATGTAAATCATCTTATTGGCGGTGGCGAAGTTGAACTCGGAAAGGAATGGAATCTTTTTCAGAGCTATTAAGGGAACCGCTAAAAATTGCAATTTTTAGCGGTGTCTTTGAAAACGCAATGTTTTAATTCGTTATATTTTAACGAATTAAAACTCGAATGTATCTCTAAATAAAGCATTGAAAATGATTTTTTATAGATAGCCTTTATAAAATCCTTTTTTGTTGGAGTGCTTCGGAAAATAAAACCGGAGCATTCTTTTTTTATGGGAACTAGTAATATTGTAGACACTAAACTAATCTGATATATTTAAAGTTATGAGTGAAACAAAAGATTTATGCCCTTGTGGTTCAGGGAAAACTTACAGCGAATGTTGCGAACCAATTATTAAAGGAAGTATCAAAGCTCAGTCTGCTGAGGCTTGTATGCGTGCTCGCTATTCATCTTATGTAAAACACGAAATTGATTTTATTATCACTTCTTGTGAAGAAGGTGAAGGAATTGCAGAAATTGACCGTAAAGCAACAGATGATTGGAGCCGCCAGTCACAGTGGAACGGTTTGAAAATTCTTCGTACAGAAAAAGGTGAAAAAGACGGCGAAGAAATTGTTGAATTTACCGCAGATTATACTTTGCACGGAATGCATGACGTTCATCACGAAATTTCTTTATTCAAAAAAGTTAATGATGACTGGAAATACGTAGCTGGAAATGTAATTCCTACAACAGTTACCCGCGTTGGCGCAAAAATTGGACGAAACGATCCTTGTCCATGCGGAAGTGGCAAAAAATATAAACAGTGTTGTGGCCGCTAATTAAAATATGACAAAAATTATTACAGGATTTCATTCCATAGAGGAAAAAGTACTTGCGGGCAAAAATCAGTCTAATCTGAAAATTTTTTATAGTAAGACTGGTCCGCGAGTAAAAAAGATTCTTGCAGAAGCAGAAAAAGCCGGAATAAAAATTTTTGAATCTGAAAATAAGGTTCTGGACGAAATGGTTTCTTCTCTTGATAAAACTTTGCAGGATCACCGCGGAATTGTTCTTCAAATAGAAAATGCCGGAGAAAAAGTTTCTAATCTTGTGAATTTTGATGACTGGATTAAAACGCTTTCTTCGGATGAAACTGAAAATATTACAGTTGTTATTCTTGATTGCGTGACTGATCCGCATAATGTTGGTGCAATTATCCGTAGTTGTGATCAGTTTGGAGCTAATCTTGTGATTTTGCCTGAACATAAATCTGTAAATGATATTACCTGCAACGAAGTTATTGGTCGTACAAGTGCTGGTGCAAGTGCCTGGGTTCCTGTTTGTGTAACCAGAAATCTTGTACGTGCAGTTGAACAACTGAAAAACGCCGGATTCTGGGTTTATGGTGCAGATGCCGGTGGAAAATCTTGTAGCAAAGTTGAATTTGCAAAAAAATCTGTGATTGTTATGGGTAGCGAAGGAACTGGTATTGCTCCGCTTTTGAAAAAACAGTGTGATACGATAGTTTCTATTCCAACTTGCGGCAAAATTGACAGTCTTAACGTTTCTGTTGCGGCCGGAGTTTTGCTTTACGAAGTTTACCGACGTCAAAAATAATTTAGAAATAAGTAAATTAAAGTCGACAAAAATAACAAAATCTGTCATAATGTGTGATGAAAACAGAATCTCAAGGGATGTTTATGCATTTTCTGAGATTTTGTTTTGTAGGAAATTTTATGAATCAAAAACGACAAGATGAAATTGCTGCTAAAGCAGTACGAAAATCTACATTGCGTTCTATCAAAGTAAAAAAAAATGAACGCATTAAGCAGTTAAAAGTTGATTATCAGGAAAATTTGCGAAAAATTGAATTGCAATACGCAAAAGATCCTGAGCGTTTAAAGGCAAAATATCTTTTAAACGATTCTACAAAATCAGAAAAGGCAAAGAAACGTGCAGAACGAAAAATTGCCCGCGAAGAACGTGAAATTGAGTTAAGCCAGAAAGTAAGGCAGCTTACAATCCCTGAAGAAATTTGCTGTTCAATTATTCAAGGGATTGGCGCAGCGCTTTTTATTGCAGTTACCGCAATTCTTGATACTATTGCACTAAGAAATGTTACAAGCTACAAAGCTTTGACTTGTACAATGTTTTCACTTTTTGGTGCTTCAATGATTGTTATGTACGTGGCTTCAACTTTGAGTCATGCACTTACAAATTTGACTGCAAAAGATGTTTTTAGACGCCTTTCACATACTTCGTCTTTTCTGGTAATTGGTTTTGCCTACACTGCCTATGCAATTACAAAAATTGGTCAGATTAGTCAGGTTTATTCCTGGATTCTTTTTGGATTTGTATGGCTAATTTGTATTGTTGGTGCAGTTCTTTATTCTGTATTCAGCCTTAGACTTAGAAAAGTAAATATTATTTTTTACTGCGTTGCAGGTTTTTGTGGAGTAATTGCTCCAAAAATTTTGTGGAAGGCTTTATCTACAGAATGTTTTAAAATGCTATGTGTTGCAGCTGCGTTTTATCTTTTAGGACTTGTTTTTTACGCAAACAAAAAGATTAAATTCTTCCAGTTTGTAGGAAACATTCTCTTTCTTGCTGGTTCAATATTTTTATTCTTTTCTATGTTCTTTATTGGAAGATAGTACAGAAAAATATTATTAGGAGGAAACTCTCGTTCAACTGACGTTTGGACGGGAGTTTTTTTTATTTAACCGTTAGCCGGCGCCGGTATGGAGCACCCGCGAAGGCTGTTTCAACAGGCGAAGCGGAAACCCGCAGGTGCACTATTTGTGCACCGAGGATTTTGAGCGAACAGCGAAGTGCGGAACACCGGTTTTTAGACGGTATTTCGCCCAAAATCAAAATTTATATTCTATCCTTTATTAATAATGTGTTATAATTTCAGGGGCTTTTTGGCGTGTAGAAAAATTAAACTGAAAAGCAAAGGAGAAAGAAATGAGTAAAAAAAATAAGGGTGCTTTGGGCATTGCTTATCTGCTTGGAATGATAATTGCATTTGTTGGTTTTTGCTGTCCGATGTTTAAGGGAGTTTTGGGCTCAGGAGCTAACGGATTTAAGTTCATCAATTTTGATAACTTTGGATTTGTAACGCTTGGTGCTTTAGCACTTTTTGCCGGTGCCGTTGCAGGTGTTGTTTTTGCAATTCTTGCTATGTATAAGGTAAAAATTCCTGCAAAAACTTTGGGATTGATTGCTTTGCTGGTTATGCTTGCAGGCGCAATTATTTTGGTTATTGGCTTTACAACAGACGATATTTATAAACTAATTGGTAAAGGCTTTCTTAAACACGCAACTTACGGTTTTTACCTGGTAATTGGCGGTTGGATTGTTGGTCTTGTTGGCTGGTTTATTGGTAAATAATTTTTAACTTTTTATAGTTCAATTATTACAGCACCGGATTTTGTGTCACTTCCGAGAGTGGCATTGAAATCCGGTGTTTTTGTTTTTAGCATTACTTTTACAAGGTCGCCACACAAAAAATTCTGCGGATTTTGAGTTTTTACAAGGGTAAGGCCAAATCTGCTACAGGCGTAAAATCCGGTTTTGTGCTCCGGGAGCGAAAATGAATCCGAGGTGATTCTTAAAATAAGGGATGAACCTAAAGATGAACCGTCATGTTTTTCCAAGCACGGCACCGGGCTTTTTGCGTTTTGGGCAGAATTATTTGTGTGCGGTGAGGCGTCCGGCGTAGTTTTGCTGGCGGCAGAACTGACGCTCAAAAAACTTAAAACTGCACGTTCTTTTGGCAATTTTGCGTTTTCAGAAAGTTTTTGAAGCTTTTGCGGAGCATCTTTTGTGCTGAATGCAAAATTGCACCATTTGTTTTTGCTTCCGGTGTAAGATTTAAAACCGTTCATTGGACAGGATTCTGAATGCGGGCACGGCGAAATTACAATTTTTCCGTCTTTTAAAAAGCGGTCACGAAAAAGGCTTAATGTCCTGGCCGTTTTTGGAACGCCCGGTTCAACAATCAGGAATTTTGCGTTTTGCGAGGCATAAGACTGGATTTGCTGATAATATTTTTTTACTTTGAATTCCGGTGGCATATCGCTTGTCTGATCAAGTTCGTTGAACATATTTCCGCAAGTTATAAAATCAGCCTTTTGTTTTATAAATGCCCCAAAACTGTCTTTTATTCTGATGATTTTCCAGTAATTTTGATTTTCTGACTCTTGGTTTTCGGATTTTTCTGAATCATTTTGATTTGCCGGACATTTTGCCGCGATTGACATATAAATATCTTCGCCAAGTGTGAGCGCGTTTTGCGAAACATCAAGGCAGTACCAGGTCAAATTTAATTTTCTGAGTTCCGGGCGCGCAAGCCACAGTGCATTTACAAGCGTCAAAGGACCACTTCCCAAATCAAGACAAATTCCGTCGTTCTGAGGAAAACTTTCCTGCGGAAGATTTGCAAAAAGGCGTGTCATTCTTACAAGATTCCACCAGGTATAGTAGCGGACATAAGCCGAAAGCTGTATATTTTCGTTCATATAGCCAAGTCGACGTTCTGAACGCTGATCCGTCAATTGATGAGAAAACTGTCGGATATTGTCCGGTAATTGCTGTAACTGGCGGCTGTTTAAAGGTCTAATTTCCTGCAATAAAATGTCAAAATCTTTTAAAATTTTCTGAGCATCGGATTTTAAACTTTTTGAGTCAAACTGATGATTTAAAATTTCGTACAGAAAAGTTTCAGTTGTTTTTTTTGAAAAATCCTGTTTTTGCAATTTCTGAGAATTTTTGTCGCGTAACTGTAATTTTTCGTTTTGTCGGGAATTGACGGCGCGCGCGAAATTATTTTTCTGTTTTTTTAATTTTTCGGTCTTTGTTTCTTTTTTTCCGAAAGTTTCTGTAAAATAATTTGATTTTTCTGATTTTGAGTTTTTCATTAGCGTTTTTTCAGTTTTAAATATAAATCAGACAGAATGGAGCGGGTTTCTCTAATCTGCTGAATAATCGAAGAATTATCCTGAATCAGCGGAGCTTCCTCAAGAATTCGTTTGCCGGCACCTTCTGCAGTATATTTTTTTTCTGTGATGAGATATTTCAAGCGGAAAATTGTATCAACGTCGCGCTGGGAATAAATACGTCGTCCACTTAATTCTTTTTGAGGATTAAAACACGGAATAACATCTTCCCAATAACGCAAAATATGAGCTTTTACGCCTGTCAATTCTTCTACATCACCAATTGTATAATTCATAAAATAAACGTGAGTTTTCGCGAAAGTTTATTTTCTTTCACGTTCCTCCCATTTTGTGCGGCTACCTTTCATTTCAAGCTGAACTGGAATCTGATCAAATCCTAAATCTTCGCGGATTCTATTCTTGAGATATGTAAAATAAGTTTCCGGAACGACTTCCGGTCTTGTTGCAAAAAGCATAAACACAACCGGATTTGTGCTGATTTGAGTTATATAGCGGATTTTAAAGTGAGCAGTTTTACTTGCAGGTGGCGGATAACGTTCCAGCCAGTCTTGAAGTGCGTTATTGAGCGCGGCAGTTTCAATTTTTTTGTTCAATTGTTCATACATTGAAATTGTTGTATTCAACAAATCTTTGATTCCTTTGCCTTCCAAGGCGGAAAGTGGAAGAATCGGTGCAAAATCCATGTGGGCAAACATAATGTTCATCCATTCGCGGACCGCTTTTATTGCTTTTGTACCTTGCTCTTCTTTTAAATCCCATTTATTCAGGACAAAAATAATTCCACGTCCTTTTTCAAATGCAAGCGAGCAGATTTTTTTGTCCTGTTCGGCAAGACCGTCAACGGCGTCAATCAAAAGATAAACAATATCACATTCATCAAGAGTTTTTATTGCACGGTTTACAGAATAATATTCAACATCGTCCGTGACTTTTGCTTTGCGGCGGATTCCGGCAGTGTCCAGAACTTTGAAATTTTTGCCACCGTAAGAAAATTCACCTTCCACAACGTCACGTGTTGTTCCTGCATAATCACAGACGATTGAATTTTCACTGTGAGTCAAACGATTTGACAGCGTGGACTTTCCAGTATTAGGTTTTCCCATAATTGCAATTTTGATTGGCCGTTCAGAAGAAAGAATCTTTACATTTGAAAAATCGCAGTGAGGTTCAATCAAATCGCAAAGTTCACCAAAATGATCGCCGTGTTCCGCAGAAATAAAAATCAGTTCGTTAAAACCGTACTTTGCATAATTCCAGGCTTCGGCTTCATTTTTTCCGCCTTCAGTTTTGTTTACGGCTGCAATAACTTTATTCCAGTAAGGACGCATTTTTAAAATAAATTCTTCGTCTTCTCCGGTGATTGCACCTGCTTCTAAAAGTAAAATAACAACATCAGACTTGTCTATCATTTCTAAGGATTTTTCCACAACGAAATCATCAAGTTCGGCTTCTTTTGTGCCAAGGTCACGGGTTAATTTATAGCCGCCGGTATCAACAAGGTGAATCGGTTTGTCATGCAAAAATGCTGTGGCTTCAACGGGGTCACGAGTAACGCCCGGCTGGTCATTTACAATTGCAATTCTTCTGCCAAGAAATCGGTTAAAAAGCGTTGATTTTCCGACATTTGGACGACCCGCAATTACAATATTCGGCAAACCTTCGTATTCACAGTCTTCAGGGCGAGCCTGTTCTTCAGATTTTGTATTTTCCGTAATAAAATCTGGTTCTTCATCAATTTTTGCAGTT
Organism: bacterium; assembly: GCA_963648145.1. GTDB lineage: Bacteria > Spirochaetota > Spirochaetia > Treponematales > Treponemataceae > Treponema_D. The sequence continues at coordinate 7,582 of CAVJCY010000069.1, forward strand.
GTATTTAATTCTTCTTCTGACAATTTTGGTTTGGAAAAGTCAGGTTTCAGTTTTTTATTTTTCTTTACAGCCATAATTTCCTCAAAAAAAACTTTTGATTTTTCGGTTTTAGTGATTTTTTCAATTTTTAGAGGTCCATTTAATGATTTTCCCAAATTCCATTCAGATGTTTTGCAGAAATTGCTTCAAGTTCTTTAATTGTAAAGCGAGAAAGCAATTCTTTTGTACTGGAAATAAGCTTTGGGCTCATACTCAAATTTCTAATTCCCATTCCGGCAAGAACCATAATTGAATCCTGTCTTCCGGCCATTTCGCCACAAACTGAAATGGGAATATTTGCATCATTTGCAGAATTTATTGTCATCTGAATTAATCTTAAGACCGCAAGATTAAATTCATTGTACAAATTAGAAACATGAGGATTTTCGCGGTCAACGCCAAGAGTGTACTGCGTCAAATCATTAGTTCCCAGACTAAAAAAATCGGAAACTTTTGCAAGACAGTCAGAAGTTACGGCGGCGGCAGCGGTTTCTACCATTATGCCAATTGGAATATCCGGATTGTAAGGCATTTTTGAATAATTCAGTTCACCTTTAACTTCTTCAACGACTTTAAGGCAGTGTTTTAATTGGTCAACACTTGTAATCAACGGAAACATAATCTTTAAATTTCCGTAAAGTCCAGCCCTAAACAGTGCTCTTAATTGCGTTTTAAGAACATTAGGATTTGCCAAACTAAGTCTGATTGCGCGCAAGCCCATCAAAGGATTTTTTTCATCAACGACCGGCATATCAACCGAGTTAATTAATTTGTCACCGCCGGCATCAAGCGTTCTGATTGTTACAGGTTTGTCACCCATAATTTCAAGAACAGTTCTGTAGGCTTCAAACTGATTTTCTTCACTAAAAGAACGGGCAGCAGCATTAAGCGAAGCGCCACTTTGTGCCATATACAAAAATTCTGTTCTAAAAAGTCCAATACCGTCAGCACCTTCGGCCTTTGCAATTTCAGCTTCTTCGGGAGTGCCTATATTTGCGTAAAGTTTGAATTCAGAACCATCTTTTGTACGCGCCGGCAAGTTCAAAAATTTCTTCAGACTGATTTTTCGTTGAAATTCCGTGCGGATTTTTAATTTATAGTCATCAATTGTTTCTTTATCCGGACTGACAAGAATTTCTGCTTCTTTTCCGTCAACAATTACAGTTTCGCCGTTACGTACTTTTTTGCTGATGTTTTCCAAACCAACGACAGTCGGAATTCCATAGTTGCGGGCAAGAATTACAACGTGGCTTGAAACACCGCCTTCAGAAAGCGCAAGACCGGCAATTTTCCGTTTGGAAAGGATGATTGTGTCTGCGGAACTTAAAGATTTTGCAAGAATCACAGAACCATCCGGAACTTGATTTATGTCAAAAGGATGAATATCAAGCATTTCATCCAGAACGCGGTCAAAAATATCAGTAATGTCCTTTGCACGCTCCGAAAGATAATAATTTCCCGCCTGTTGAAGTCTTGTCGCGTATTCCTGAGCTTTAAACTGAACCGTGTACTCAATATTAAAAAGTTCTTTTTCGTAAAAATCCCGGACTTCTTTCATAAAAACAGGATCTTCAAGCATCAGAATGTAAGTTTCAAAAACATCTCGCTGAACCTTGTCTTGTTCTTTTGTTTTAGAAAGAGATTCAAGCTGTTCCGTTAAATTTTGAATTACCGTCTGAACTGAAAATTCAAAGCGCTGCCAGCCCTTATTAGCCTGATCAATTCCAATGTGATGCTGCGGAATTGCCCGTTCCACAGCTTCAGGAATCACAAAAGCCGTTCCAATACCAATTCCATCCGCTGCCGGTGTTCCAAGAAAAACTTCCATACTCCAAATTATAACTGAAAGACCTTCTTTTCACAATTAAACCTTAAAATAAAAGGGATAGCTCTAAAAAATCATTTTCAATGCTTTATTTAAAGATACGTGCGAGTTTTCTCATGCGGACGCCCTGGCAGTGTAATGACCGTAAATGCAAAAGAAACGCAATTTTGCTATTATTGTCCGGAAGGTAAATAATATGGCACTTATAAATATAAGAAATTCTAGAATTGAAAATAGTCGAAAGGTTGTTGTTCCGTACCTTTCGTGGGAAATGAAAACTGGCGAAGCCTGGCTTGTAATTGGTCCGAACGGTGGCGGTAAGGCTGATTTTTTGAATGCCCTGTCCGCGCAGAATTCTCTGAAATTTTGTCAAAATGGAGTGGACTCTGTTTACGAAAATGTTTTTTCTGATAGCGTTGAAATTGTCAGTCTGGAACGAGCCGCTCATCTTATTCAGGAAGAACGAGAAAATGACGAAAGTGACTATGTTGAAGGTGGTGTTGATATTGGCCGTACGGGGCGCGTTTTTATTGCAGAAAGTCTTTACAGTCCCGTCAAAAAAAATATGCCTTTGCCTCAAGAAATAAAGTGCCTTGAAGCCTTGCCGGAAATAAAACTTTGCGGAATAGAAAAAATTCTTAATCGCGGTCTTAAATATATGTCCACTGGCGAAATCCGCCGAACATTGCTTGCCCGTGCACTTGTTTCTAAGAAAAAACTTCTTATACTTTCCGATCCTTTTGCCGGTCTGGATATTCAAAGTCGCACTATTCTTCTTGATTTTTTTAATACAATCGTAAACCGTCAGTTAAAAGAAAATTCTTCCACAGAATGCCCGCACATTATTCTTGGAATGGAACGCTGGCACGAAATTCCTGATGCAATTACCCACGTTCTTGAATTTTCAGATAAAAAAATAACTTTCTGTGGCCCACGTTCAGAATACGAAAAAATTGTTACAGAACGCGAAAAAAAATCAAAACTCAGTCAAAATAATTTGAAAAAAGAACTGAAAGAACAAATTGCCGGCGCAGCAGCGGGCAGTAAATTTGTAAATAACGATAGCACTGTAACTTTAGAAAATCACCCGCAAACCGCCACAAACTCCGTTCCATCCGCAAATTCAGAGCCTTCCTCTGGCAAAAATCTGGAAGTTTTAATCAAAATGACAAATGTGAACGTCGGCTGGGGAGAAAATCGCGTGCTCCAGAATTTAAACTGGCAGTTGAATAAAGGTGAACATTGGCTTATTCAGGGACCAAACGGTTCTGGTAAAACAACATTCCTGGAACTGATTACCGGCGACAATATGCAGGTTTTTGCGAACGATGTCTGGCTTTTTGGCTCAAAACGCGGTTCCGGCGAAAGTATCTGGGACATAAAAAAACAACTTGGTATAGTTTCTTACCGCTTGCACGTTGAATATAGAATGCTAGGAGGTACAAGTCTTTTGAACGTTATAATTTCTGGCTTCCGCGATTCAATTGGTTTGTACGGTGGTGCTACCGACATGGAAATTTCCGCCGCAAAAAAATGGCTTGCCCTTGGTGGATTTGCCGGTCGCGAAAACGAAAATTTTGGGGCACTAAGTTATGGTGAACAGCGTGCCATTCTGATTATCCGCGCCACTGTAAAAAGTCCAAAAGTCCTGATTCTTGACGAACCTTGCCACGGTCTTGACCAGCAGTTCCGCTCAAAAGTCCTGAATCTTTTGGAAATTATCGGTGAACAGAATACGACCACAATGCTCCATGTAACTCACGACCCGTCAGAAGTCCTTTCCTGCGAGCATCATGTTCTGGAACTTCACCCCGGCGAAACTCCGATGTATAAAATCCTTGAACGTTAGATTTTTTATACGGGCGGTTCCCTGCGCTCCGGCTTTGCCTCCGCTTCGGGCCGGGCTTTGCGCAGTTCCGCTGTTCGCTTCAGCCTTGCCCACTACGCGCCAGAACAATGGCACTTCGTTTGGGCAAGTCCCGCTTCGCGGCTGCTACAATCCCTTCCGCGCTGGCGCAAAACCGATTTTTCCCCTTAAAAATAGCAACTTTCAAACCTTCCAACCGGCAAAAATCCAATTTTTTTGTACAAATCAAAAGCGGCATAATTATTTTCCTTTACAAATAAACTCACAATTTTGTTTTTTTTCAAAATTATTTCGCAAAGTTCATAAATTAAATGCCAGGCATAATAATTCCGACGGTAAATCGGTTCCGTGTAAACTCCGCCAATCTGAATAAAATTCCACCCGACCGCGTTTGTATTCACTTTTGACACAATTTTCCCATCAGATACAAGTGCACTGCAAATCTGATTTTTTAAAATTCTGTCCAAAATAAGCGAACATTCCGCATCCAAAAGTTTTTTGCCTTTTGGTGCAACTTCTTCCGTCAGATATTTTTTCTGTAAATCAAAAAGTTCTTCTTTATCATTCCTAGAACAATGTTTTATAAAATCATCATTCATAAGCTTTACCGGTGGCAAAACTCCCGGACTTTTTAAAATCATCAGAAAATACAAATTATCCTGATACGGTTTTATTCCCGCATTATTCAAAAATTCAAGAATTTTCCGCGTGGACTCTGCATGACCATCCAAATATTTTAACGTTTTTTTTTGTTTATCCAGAAAATTCATAAATACGGCGGAAAATTCACTGTACAAAAGTTCATTTTCCGTCAAATAAGGTAAACAGTGGTGCATTGAACCATCAAAATAAAAAATACCGTAAATGTCACAAAGTGTACAAAGTTTTTCGTCCTTTACCACAACAAAAACGTTTTCAGATTTTTTTTTGATTTGCACACAAAGCTGCATACAGGAAATTTCATAAGGCAAAACAAACTGCTTCAAAAGTTCAAAATTTTTTTCCTTAGCTTTTAAAATCCGCATTTTTTGATTATAGCACTTTTGCTTTGTATTGCGCTCTTTTTTAAGATTGTTTAAACTGCCCTTATGATTTTTAAAATGATTTTAACTTTTTTAAAGGGCATCGTTATTGGTGTTTGCAACGTCATTCCTGGCGTTTCAGGCGGAACAATCGTGGTTATTTTTGACATTTACGATCAGTTTATGGACATTACTTCATTAAATTTCAAAAAAATGCTTAAAAACTGGCGTTTTTGCATTCCGCTGATATTGGGCCTTGTCGTTGGAATTCTTGGATTCAGCAAAATCATTACAATTCTTTACACTAACCTGCCAATTCAGACAAATTATTTTTTTACAGGACTGATAATCGGTAGCATTCCGTTACTTTTTAATTATACTTTCAAAAATCCTGATGACAAAGAATCTAAAAAAAGCATCGCAAAATTCTTTTCACTTATTTTGTGTGCAATTTTTGGACTTGCAGTAATTGTTGGATTTTCACTTTTGCAAAAAAAATTCGGCGATTCATCAACTATGGTTTCAACTTTACCGCCATTTTCAATGTCCATTGCCGTTAAATTTTTTGTCGGCGGTTTTTTGGGTGCAATCGCAATGATTATTCCTGGCATTTCTGGTTCACTACTTCTGCTGATTCTTGGAATTTACCCGATTGTCATTGGCGCAATTTCGGCAGCCATTAGTGGAATCCCTCTTTTATTCCAGGGTCAACCGGAAGATTTTGTTCACGCCTTTGTGCTTTTAATTCCGTGTGCAATTGGAATTCTTGCAGGCCTTGTTTCCGGCTCAAACTTGATGAAACTTCTCCTCAAAAAATTCCCAAACTACACTTACGGCGTAATACTTGGGCTGATTGTTGGTTCAACCTATTCACTCTTCCCAGGATTTAAATGCTTTGCCACAAAAGGCATCGGCTGTGTAATTGGAAGTTTTATCTGCTTGATTGCAGGTGCCACAATGGCATATTTTTCCGCAAGAAGTTCTACAAAAGACAAAACTCAAAGTGAAGAAATTTCTGAAATACAAGAAGATGTATAGGGAAAACTCTAAAAATTGCAATTCTTAGAGGCAACGAAAGACAACGCAATGTTTTAATTCGTGCTATATCAACGAATTAAATCTCGTCGGTATCTCTAAAAAATCATTGTAAATGATTTTTTAGAGATACCCTTATGTAAGTGCCAGCATAAAAAATATGAAATTTCTGCGTCTTCATTTGATAAAGAAAATTTAAAAAATTAATTTCAACTTTTAGAAACTATGAAAGAGACCTCAATTTACACTTTTCTTGACAAGTTTTAAATCCTTGAAAAATTTTCACTCTCCGACTAATATATTATTCAATCATAGATTAGTCGAAAAAAATAATTACTTAAGGGGGGGGAATGCTAAAGCGAAATCTTGAAAATTATATAGATAAACTTTCCGCTTTTTATCCGGTCTTGCTTCTTACAGGACCACGGCAAACCGGAAAAACAACTTTGCTAAAAATGTGTTCAAATGAAAGTCGGAAATATGTAACGCTCGATACATTTGAAAACCGCAGTCTTGCCCAAACGGATTCAGAGCTTTTTTTACAGCGTTATAATCCGCCGGTTTTAATTGATGAAATTCAATATGCGCCAAATCTTCTTTCATATATAAAAGTTCATATTGATAATGACGGAACGCCGGGAGATTTCTGGCTTACGGGCAGCCAGCAGTTTTTGCTTATGAAAAATTTAAGCGAAAGTCTTGCCGGAAGATGTGCAGTTATTTCGCTGCAAGGATTTTCTCAGGAAGAAAAAAATCAAACCTTTTCTGATTTAAGTTTTCTTCCGACAAAGGCTTATATTCAGCAGAAAGCAGAACTTTCAAGACAGCAGGATTTGCAAAAAATCTATCACGAAATCTGGAAAGGCTCTTATCCTAAACTTTACTGTGCAGATGATTTTTTTTGGCAGAGTTACTACGATTCTTATGTTCAAACCTATATTGAACGCGATGTAAAGCAGCTTTTAAATGTAGGGAATGAACTTTCTTTCGAGCGATTTATGCAGGTTCTTGCCTCAAGAGCGGGAAATCTTTTAAATTATGCAGACATTGCCCGTGACGTTGGAATTGCACTTACAACAGCAAAAGCATGGGTTTCAGTTTTGGAATCAAGCGGGATTATTTTTTTATTAAAGCCATATTTTAATAATCTTACAAACAGGGCAATAAAAACTCCGAAAATCTATTTTTTTGACACAGGTCTGGTAAGTTTTTTATGTGGCTGGACAAGCCCTGAAACTCTGGAAAAAGGTGCGATGAGCGGAAATATTTTTGAAAATTATTGCATTTCAGAAATCATAAAAAGTTACATTCATAAAGGAAAAAGACCCTCTCTTTATTTTTACCGTGATAAAGACCAGCGGGAAATTGACTTATTAATGGAAGAAGATGGAATTTTATACCCTGTTGAAATAAAGAAAAAATCCAATCCAGACAAAAAGGATATAAAATCTTTTACAGTCATCGAAAAAGTCCTTGAAAAAAAATGTGGTGAAGGGGCAGTCATTTGTATGTCACAGACACATCTGCCCATTACAGAAAATGTTACATCCATTCCTGTGTGGTATGTGTAAATGTCTTAAAAAGTCACCTCTGAAAATTGTAACTCACTCCTGTACAACCGCCACTGGTGCAGGCACCTCCATTTACAGCGATT
>CAVJCY010000070.1:0-14979 GCA_963648145.1 bacterium
AACGGTCATTTTTTGAGCCAGGTAATTTCTTGTTTTTCCATTCAAATTAAAACATTCCAATTAAAATTACAGACCGGGGGCGTTGCGGGGGTGTCCCCCGCTAGAAGGGGTAGCGGAAGACACGCTTGCGTGGCTGAAGCGAGGGGAAGTCTTTCCCCTCCTACGTTTATATCGAAAGACAAAAAGGCACTTTCTCCTTCTTTACACTTTTATCGCCTTAAAAATGTAAAATTTCACACTTTTATCGCCTTAAAAGTGTTTATAAACACAAAAATAATGCTATAATAATGTAAAATCCTTTTTATGGGTAAAAAATGGAACGTCTTATTTTTAAGCAGCTTGAAGAATGGAAAAATAAAAAACACAGAAAGCCTTTGATTATTCAGGGGGCTCGCCAGGTGGGGAAAACCTGGGTCATGAAGGAATTTGGCAAAAAATATTTTGAAAATACTGTCTACATAAATTTTGAAAATAACCCTGGCATGAAAAGCGTTTTTGAAGGTGATTTTGACGTAAAAAGGATTATTTCGGCCCTGAAAATCGAAAGTGGCAAAAATTTTTCCAGCGAAAAAACGCTTCTTATTTTTGATGAAATTCAGGAAGTGCCTCAGGCTTTAACTTCGCTAAAATATTTTTGTGAAAATGCTCCAGAATATTCGATTGTGGCAGCCGGTTCACTTTTAGGGCTTGTGCCCTGCATCAGGGAACTTCTTTTCCAGTGGGGAAAGTTAATTTTCTCCATCTTTATCCTCTTAACTTTTATGAATTTTTGCTGGCAACGGGAAATAAAAATCTTGCGGAACTTTTGGACTGTCAGGATTTTGAAATGATAAATGCGTTTTCTTATAAATTTACTGATCTTTTAAAAAAATATTACTTTGTGGGCGGTATGCCAGAAGCTGTCCAGTCTTATATCGACAGTGATGATTTTTCCCAGGTAAGAAAAATTCAAAACGAACTTTTAATTTATTATGAAAATGATTTTTCTAAACACGCACCTCAAGAAACAATTCCCCGCATTCAAATGGTCTGGAATTCTATTCCAAGTCAACTCGCAAAAGAAAACCGGAAATTTATTTATGGAATTATAAGGGAAGGTGCACGGGCCAAAGATTTTGAACTTGCCATTCAATGGCTTTGTGATTGTGGTCTTGTTCACAAAAGTTACCGCGTAAAAAAGCCTGCCCTTCCGCTCATTTCTTATGTCGAACTAAGCTGTTTTAAATTGTTTTTTTCTGACATTGGTTTGCTTGCAGCCAAATCAAATCTTTCTGCAAAAGTTCTGCTGGAAGACAACTGTGTTTTTGAAGAGTTTAAGGGGGCTCTAACAGAACAATTTGTAGCCCAGGAACTTTGTGCAGGTGAAAACGAACTTTATTATTATTCAACAGAAAATTCTTCCGGCGAAATTGATTTTTTACTTCAAAAAAATTCTTATTGCATTCCAATTGAAGTAAAAGCACAGGAAAATCTAAAAGCCCGAAGTCTTAAAGCCTTTTGTCAAAAATATAATCCCAAAATCGCACTTCGCTCTTCAATGTCAAATTACAGAAAAGAATCCTGGTTTTGTAACGTTCCGCTTTATGCACTAGCAGCTTATCTTTCTCATTTAGAATAAGAGGGAAAATTTGGGAAAGTTTTAAAATCTTTTCCCTACCGCCAATCTTTTTGTTATATTTAAGAATATCTCTAAAAATTGCAATTTTTAGAGATATTCTTAAAGCAAAACTGCCTGCCTTCATAAAATCACCACAAAAATAGAGGAAGTGTTCAGCACTCCTGTGCAACCGCTAACACCTAGTTTTATGAGGAGCAAAAATAAATACACAAATCAAACTTTTTGAAGAAAAGCAGATTCGCTCTGTCTGGAATGCGGACGAGGAAGAATGTTTTTCAGCGAAGTATCAAAATAAAAATTAGGATTTTGGAATTTTTTATGACCTACGCTTACATTCGAGTGAGCACGAACGCCCAAGAAACCGAAAATCAGAACTTTGAAATCTTGGAGTTTTGTGCAAAAAACAAAATTAAAATTGACACCTTTATTGAAGAAAAAATCAGCGGAAAAGTTGAACCGGGCAAGCGGGAATTAGGGCGGCTTTTGCGGAAAATCAAAAAAGGTGACCTGATTATCTGCTCGGAACTCAGCCGACTGGGGCGAAGTCTTTTTATGATTATGTCAATTTTAAATCTTTTGATGGAAAAAGAAGCTAAAATTTGGACAATAAAAGATAATTACCGCCTGGGCGACGACATTCAGTCAAAGGTCTTGGCTTTTGCATTCGGGCTTAGTGCCGAAATTGAACGAAATTTAATCAGCCAGCGAACAAAAGAAGCCCTGGCCATGCGAAAAGCGTCCGGCAAAAAACTGGGACGGCCGATTGGAAGCAAAAATAAGAAACATCTTTTGGATTTTTGTGCCGCTCACATAAAGGGCCTGTACGAAAGCGGGCTTAGCATAAATGCTATTTCTAAAAGTTTTGGTGTTTCAAGGAACAGCGTAAGGAAGTGTCTGTAAAAATGGATTTTTCATATCTTTTAAATAAATCTATAAAAAATGAACAGAAGCTCTTAGCCTACGGTTTTATAAAAAACTCAGATTTTTTTAATATCCGAAAAAAGGTAAATGATTCTTTTTACGCCATAATAAATTTAAATGATAAAAATGTTACGGCTGAAGTTTTTGATTGTGAAACTGACGAAAAATACGCCCTTTTAAATGTAAAAAATGCAGGAGGAACCTTTGTTGGTGAACTCCGCCAAAAAGTTACTTTGCTTGTAGAAAACATAATTGAAAACTGTTTTGAAACCACAGATTTAAAGATAATGCTTGAAGAATGGATTTTAAAAGAATTGAAAGTAAGCCCAGAATTTCCGTGGAAAGATACTCCCGAATTTGCAGTTTACCGTACTTCAAAAAATAAATGGTTTGCCCTTTTGATGGACGTAAAATTCAAAAGTCTTGGTGTTGAAAGCGATGAAAAAGTCTGGTGCGTAAATTTAAAATATGATTCGCAAAAAATCCCTGAGCTTATAGATAATCATTCTATTTTTCCGGCCTACCATATGAACAAAAAACATTGGATTACGGTTCTACTAACCGCCGTAACTGATTTTGAAAAATTAAAAAGTCTCGTGCTTAGAAGCAAAGAACTAACGGAATGATGCCGGACGAATTTTGAGGCGACTGACGAAAGTTCGAGATGTTTTGTTTTTCTTACGAATATAAGGGTATCTCTAAAATTTGCAGTTTTTAGAGGTTCCCATAAAAGGAAAATTCGTCACCATGCATAAAAATCTGGTGCTTCGCGCGTAAAGGATTGTAGCAGCGCCGTAAGGCGAACTTTTGCAAACGAAGCGCCATTGTTCTGGCGCGGAGTGCAAAAGTTTGAAGCGATAGCGGAACTGCGCAAAGCCTGACCCGGAGCGCAGCGTAGGGGTATGCCCTAATAAAAATTAATTTTATCGTTCAGATATTTTACTTTTAACTGAAGAAGTTTCAGGCCGTTATCTGCAACAAACAGGCGATTCACGCAAAATCGGTTAGGAAAACTTAGTTGTTTTGTAATTGTGACAGGTTTTCCGTGTGTGCCGTTGAAAGTAAAACTTGAAATTGGAATGCCCATCGTAAAAATTGTACACGGAAGTTGGGCAAGTTCATTGAGCTCGGAACTTCCGGTAAGACTGACTTCGTAGGTGCCGGGTTTTGTGACGTCAAAGGCGAGAATATAATTTGCACCCGCCTTACATTCCTGGTAGGTCAAGTCTATTGTTTCTTCATCGCCGATAACCGTAAATTCTACGTCATCAAGATTAACGTCGTCGCTACAAATCGGCTTGTTTATCACCTGAATTTCGTCGGCAATACCCAAAAGTCTTTTCATTGCCTGTGTGTGCATTACGTGATTGCAAATATTCAATGCGCTTCGCTGAAGTTCCGCGCGTGAAAGGCTTCCGTTTTCCAGAGATTCAAGTGTGTTGTCGCCGTCCGCATTTTTGCTTCCGTCGGAACAGACCATATACAAATCGTTTTGCGCTTTTATCATTCCGGCATAATTTTTTTGACTGTGAAGTTCCGTTTTTCCTGGTTCTGAAATATCTGCCCACCAGTCTGTCATCGTGATTCCGCTAAATTTCCAGTCCTCGCGCAAAATTGTGGTGACTAAATCATAATTTCCGGAGGTGTAAACTCCGTTTAAAAGTCCGTAAGTTGTCATAACCGAATCGGCATAGCCACTTTTAACCGCAATTTCAAAACCTTTTAAATAAATTTCGCGCAATGCCCGCTGAGAAACAACTGAATTTACTGCACGGCGGTTTGTTTCCTGTTCGTTTCCGGCAAAATGTTTTATTGTTCCCGTAACTCCGCCGGAATGTAAACCTTTCAACATTGCAACGGCCATTTTTCCGGTGAGTAAAGGGTCTTCCGAAAAATATTCAAAATTGCGACCGTTGAGCGGATATCTGTGAATATTCATTCCCGGTCCCAAAAGATTATCAACTTTGTTTGCACACATTTCCAAAGCTGTAAAACTATAAAGTTCTGTAATTAAATCGTTATTAAAAGTACAGGCAAGAGAAGTTCCGTTAGGCAAAGAAAACGCTTTTATGCCACAGTCAAGGCGCATTCCTGAAGGACCGTCGTCACAACAACAGGACGGAAGTCCAAAAAAATCACGCAAGCGCGGAGAAACACCGCCAAATGCAGATGCTGTTCCCGGTGTTACAAGGCTAGACCCCATTCCTTCACCACGAATAATGCAGGCAAGGTCTTCATCGGTAAACTGAGCAACAAAATCCGTAAGAATTGAAGGCTTGCCAGCCTCTTCATTTTTTAAAACGTCCACAAGTTTTATAACAGGCAAGCCATTTTTTTGATTTTTATTTGAATAAACAGAATCAATTTCCTGAGGTTTTCGTTCTGACATACGTTTGCAAACATCATTTTGAGCAACAGGAACGCTTTCCATAACAAGTTTGCCGTCCGCGTTGTGCATTCTCTCAAAATTTCTTGACGGAGCACAGGCTTCTTCGCATTGTTTTAGGATAAACGTACCTTCTAGTTCAAAACGAAGGATTTCTTTTGCATCGCGCACATTATTTCCGGCAAAAAGTTTATATTCGCCTTCTTCTAAAATCCAGGAATTTTTATTTCCCGTAATTCCTGAATCATCAAAAGATGCAAAACTATAAAAAGGAATCTCAAAATTCAGTTTTTCGGATTTTCCTTCCGTAAGATTTTGAGTTTTCGCGTAATCAACAAGCACCCGGCTAGCCTTGCCCAATTTCCCTTGAGGAGCTTGAACATAAAGCTGCACAACTTCTTTGCCGGCCGTTTTACTTTTGCCACGAACTTCAATTTCCGCAGTCAGATTTTGACAATTCAGATTTGTTTGAGCCTTTACACAAGAAATTTCAAAATCAGAATAAGAAAGTCCATAACCAAAAGGATACAAAACCTTATCTTTCGCAAATGTTTCAAAATAACGGTAACCGCAGAAAATATCCTCGCCATAGCAGTTTTCATCAGGATTTCCAAAATATTTATGAGTTGGGTAATCTGTAATGTTTTCTGCAATCGTGTCCGTCAAATGACCACAAGGCGAAACTTTCCCGCTCAAAACGTCAGCAGTGCCAAGTCCGCCCATCATTCCGCCCTGCCAAACATACATCACGGCATCCGGTTTATATTTTTTAATAAAAGTCATATCAATGATATTTCCAACATTCAGCAGAACTACCATTTTACTAAAAGCTGCACGGACAATTTCAATCATTTTTTCTTCTTCATCCGTCAGCAGATAAGAACCTTTTGTTATCGAATTATCTTTTTCCTCACCGGCAGTGCGCCCAATAATTACAATGGCCACGTCACTTTCTTTTGCAGCATCGCCGGCAATTTTTTTTGAAAGTGGCATTTCATCCTGACTCCACCTTTCTTTTCCCCAGCCAAAACCTTCGTCATAAGGATTTTTTACTTCCCAGTCCGCATAAATTTTCTGCAGATTTTCGTTTATTTTTATGCCGTTTTCTAAAAGGCCGTCCAAAATGTTATAAACTTTCGCGACATTTACTTTTCCGCCGGAACCCGTTCCACTTTTATAATAAGACGACTGAATTCTTCCAAAAACAGAAACTTTTTCGTCATTTTTTAAAGGCAAAACGCCATTATTTTCAACAAGAACGCAGCCTTCCGCAATTGCCTGTCGTGCACAATCTTCATATTTTTTCCAATCAAGAATTTTCGTCATTTTAAAACTCCGACAAAATAAATCAATTCTATTATTCCGCAAATTTTTGTGCAAAAAAAGTGTCAGATGTTTATAAAAATTGTAAATTTCAACATAAAACTTTGGGCGTACCCCGGCAGGCCGGGTCGCGCTTTCCAAGGTTACGCTGTCGCTCCAAAGTCCTCGGCGCACAAATAGTGCGCCTGCGGGCTTCCAGTCCGGCAGTTAAAACTGCCGGACTGGCCTTTCCAATCGCTTACGCAAAAAAAATCCCGGACATAAAAACTATGCCCGGGAATTAAAAATCTTATTTTTTCAAAAAACTAGCAGACTTCACAATTATCAGATTTTTCTGTTGTAATTTCTTTTCCGTCTGCTGTAAGTGCAATACCGTTCAGCGTCATTTTCTTTCCCACAATTTTCATTGTAACTTTGCAAAAATGGTCAATGTCAATCTTTGCAGGCTTTGGAATTGAAGAATCTGAACCAGATGGTACAACGATTGTTCCAGGTTTTGCCCAAGGAGCAGTCAAAAGTTCAACTTTTTCTTTGCCGTCTTCCGTATAATCACAGGCAAGCAACATTCCGTGACTTTCAACGCCCTTCATTTTTCTTGGTGCCAGGTTAGAAGCAATCAAAACATGCTTTCCAAGCAAGTCTTCAGGTTTTAAGTAAGGTCTCAAGCCAGACTGAATAATTCTAGGAGTTCCGCTTCCGTCATCCATTGTTTCAATGTAAAGTTTATCGCCCTGTGGATTTTCTTCAACTTTTTCAATTTTTGCAACTTTAATTTCAATATGCTCATTAAAATATTTTACAGGGTCAGTTTCAGCTTCAGATTTTTGATTTAGAACCGGCTTGGACTCAGACTTCTGGCCTGATTTTGCTTCATTTTTCTTCTGTGTTTCAGTTTTTGTGTCTGCATAAGCCATCAAAGTTTCAAGATCAAGTTCTGCAGCAACGCATGGAATTGTAATTCCCCAATTTTCAAGCACCTGCGGATTAACTTCGCCAAATACGCCGGCACTTTCGCCATTTACAATTAATTCAGCCTGACGACCAATAATAAATCGTGGATCTGAACTTTCCCGTACTTTATATTCGTGATCAAGAAAGTACAAAAGTGAAGAAACTTCAGAAGCAAGACTGTTAAAGTTTGCATTTGCAGAAGCAGTCAAAAATCCTAAATGCTGTCTTGTGATTGTTCCTGTGTTTTCATCTTCCTTAAGATATGCAACTTTTCCAATTTCAAAAATTTTGTGCGGGAAAACAGCATTTGCACTACCTGTTTCTGTTCTGAGCAAAGAAGACAAAATTTCCGGCCTAATAAACTGATAGTTTTCGCTCATAGGGTTAGCAATTTCAATTACCTTTGAACCGTCAATCAGCATATTATCAATGTAATCTTTTTTAGAACCAACGTAATTAAAAATCATTTCCTGATAGCCAAGCCCAACCATCAAAGTTTTTGCCTTTCTGCTGAATTCTGTAATTGGCAAAAGTCTTCCCACCGTAAAATCCTTTGGAACTTTTGGTTCAAAAGAAGAAACGTTACAACCAATCATTACATCTTCAATAATGTCAACTTCGTGTAAAAAGTCGTTGCGATAAGGAGCCGGACTAAGCGTAATTTCATAATCATCAGATTTCTGTTCAACTTTAATTTTGTTGCCCATTCTAATCAGAGCATCTTCAACTTTTTTAATGTCAAAATCAGAACCTAGAAGTTTATTAATTGCTTTAAGACTTGCTTTTGTTGTCTTCTGAAAATAGAACGGCGCAAGAATGTCTTTGCCAAGTCCAGTTTCATAAGGATGTTTTACAAGAATCGGTTTAATTTCGTATCCCTGATCATAAAAATCACAGGCAACAATGTTTGCAGAAAGCATAAGATTTTCCATATTGTCGCCGGTAAGTTCAACCATCAAATCCTTATCGCCAACCTGAACAGCACCCAAATTTGCAGAATTGATAATTGGTGCCATAGAAAGAACTTCGCCGTCAGAATCAGAAAGCAACGGGAATTTTTCAAAACTTTCAAGAATCCAGCCAAAATCCTTTCCTTTAGGATGTTCTGTCAACATTTGGCGGCAAGTCATCGGTTCTGAAAACTGCAAAGGAACAAAAGAAGTTTTATCAGGATCAACAGCCTTATAAGAACAAGGGAATTTTACCTGCTCAGCACGATAAACGCCCATAGAAATTGATTTTCGTTTACGGCCAAAGTTCCAGCAAAGTTTTTCCTGAGTCTGAATAATATCCTTGAGCATTGCGTCATCTATAGGTTTTCCGGAAATCATAAAAGCAACCATATAAGGACGGATATTTTTTAATTCAGGGTCAACATTAATAACACGATTTTCGTAATCATTATTTCCGAAATTACTCAAAATTTTTGAATAATCATTATCTTTTCCGCCTTCATGAATACGAATCTGGCGGGCAACACCGTTCAGCGACCACAAATCCGGGCGGTTTGTATCATTAAGTTCAATTTTTATAACGCGCTCATCATCAGACTGCGTCATATCCGGTTTTTCGTCTAGTTCCGCTTTTGCACACGGAAAAACATCTTCAAGAGTACTGTAAGAATATTTTTTTCCAATAGCTTCAAAAAACAATTTTTCATTTACTTCAATTTTTGGCATGATTTTCTGTCCTTAAGTGAAATTCTAAATGCTAATATTATAGAAGAAAGAGCAATTTTAGTCATTATTACGGAACAGTATCAAAGTGACAATCGACAATAATTTTCAGACCTTGTAAAGGGTATCTCTAAAAAAACGTTTTCGATGTTTTTAAAGATGACCTAAAATAAAAAACTCACTGTGAATACTAAAATTCACAGTGAGTTGCACGAAAGGATATACTCGAATTCAAAAAAACTAATCTCTGTAAGCCTTTGAAAGTGCAACAGGTTCTTCGTCAATTCTGATTTTAGGCAATTCTGGAAGTTTTGTGTAAACGTTGTTCATCCAGTCGCCGTCTTTTGCAGTATCCGGATTTTCGTTATTCTGCGGATGGTTCATACCGTCTGCTGGTGGAGCAAAAAATCTGACTTTTGAATCAAGTGGACCTGTCAACGGATTGTCAAAAAAGTACGGCATCAAATCTATGCATTTTACGCCAGGCTTTTTGTAAAACCAGTAATTATTAAATTCAATCATCAAGTTCAGGTCTGTAAGTTCATTTTCAAAATAAATTTCAAAGAACTGCGGTGTTTTATTAAAATGAACATCAGTTTCTATGCCTTCTGCATCTTCTGAATTGCCCCATCTTAACGTAAGCGGAAATTCTGCCTTTCCGTTCTGGACAATTTCCTGCGAAAAGAACGGTTTTAGAAGTTCATCGCGGTACATTTTCAAAATTGGCTGTTCAATTCCAATCTGATTGTTGTTCGGGTCCGTAACTTCAAGTCCAAGGCGACCATCGTCGCGGAACTGATACATTGTAAAGCCACTCAGCCATTTTTCGTCATCTTTCTGCAGACGTTCCATAAAATGCTTCATCATGTAAGATTGTTCAAAAGCACCGGTTACATCGCCATCGCCGTTTAATTCAGAAAGAACCATCGGTTTGTCCTGACCGGTTATTTCCTTTAAACGTTTATATGTGTTTTTTGCTTTTTCGTAAACTTCGTCAACGTCGTAACAAGCATAGTTATGAGTTTCTTTTGTTGCAACATCAACAGGCCAGCCCCAGTGCAAAGACAGATAATTATCTCCTGACCAAATGTCTGCAACTTTGTGAGCTTCAAGAAAAATGTCTTCCATTTCAAGTTTGCCGGTTTCTTTCTGGTACATTCCGGCGCAAAGAATCATTTTTACATTCGGAGCATACTTGTGCATAACGTTAGCAACAAGTACAAAAAAATCTGCCAATTCCTGATAACTTGCACGTTTGTTAAAGCAGAACCAGTTTCCTGTACATTCGTGATTTACTCGCAGAAGAACCCTTCCGTATGGGCGCAAATCTTTTGCAATAAGAATCAAATCTTCTTCTTTGAGTGCCGGGTCAATTGTAAGAGTGAGGACAACATCCTGTCCGCGCTGTCTGATTTCTTTCATAAATTTAAAAGGTTCGTCGTCGCGCAAACCTTCACGGCCACCGCGGTAGGGAAAATAATCTTCGTAAGGGTAGTCCCAGGCACCACTTGGACAAGCCTGTTTGTGAACAACACTCGCTCTTCCTGGCCATCCTTTATCATTCGGATAGTATGTGTACATTAAACTAATGCCACGGTGAATTTTCTTCATTTTTTGAAGAAGATAGTCCTGACTTACGTAAAGACCTCTTTCGCTGCCGTCGCCCATATCAAGAGCACACGGAGCCTGTTTTAATAAAACTTTGTTTGCCATAAAAAATCCTTAAAAAAATCAAATTTCGGAATATAAGAAAATTATAAGAATTAAACCCTGAAAAAAATAGTAAGAATAAACACAAAAATATTAAATATTTTTAGAAAATTTAGAAAAGCTTGTGACTATTTAAAAATGATGTAAAATTAAATCATTGTGAAAAAAATAATTATAATTTTCTTGAGTTTATGCCTTAGTTTTTGTGCATTTGCAGAAGAATGGTACATTTGTCTTGGTGTTTTCCGTCAAATTGATAATGCTAACGCTTTGCTTACAACGTTGCAGGATAATTTTTTTCCTGCAAAAATTGAAGAAAGTAAAAATTCAGATGATGAAATCTTGTATAAAGTTGTTTTAAACGAAAGTTACGAAACAAAAGTTGATGCCATTGTAAGAAGTGTGAAAATAAAAACGCTGGCAATTATAAAAGAACTGAAAATTAATGATTTATGGTGCTGGCAGAAACCCGAACCGGTAGAAATTGCTGAAATTCCAATGGTAAATAATGTAATTCCCATTTCTGAACCTGAATCTTATGAAAATCGATACATTTACATAACTGACAGTGATAATGGTTTGCCTGTTGATAATGCAAATGTAAATATTGATCAAACATGGGAACGCTGGACAGATTACGAAGGCAAAGCTTCTTTACCAGATGAAATTACAGATGGCGAGCATACTATGGTTGTTACACGTGGCGACGAATATGTTTCAACGACCGGAAGTTTTAATCTTGAGGATGGAAAAATTACTACGGCAAATCAACTGGCAATTCCAAAGGCTGTTGATTATGAACGTGTAAAAATTATTTTGAATTGGGGCGAACGTCCAAGCGATTTAGACAGTCACGTTTTTGCTCCGGGGTACCATGTATACTATTCTCACATGAATGACGGTGGAATTAATTTGGATTATGATGACACAACAAGCTGGGGTCCGGAAACTGTAACAATCCGTTCGCCAAATCCTGATTATAAATATGAATATTACATTCATAATTTTTCATACAGTGGCGATAGAGAGGGCAGCAGTCTTTCAAATTCTGAAGCAAGCGTAAAACTTTATTTAAATAACGAATATATAAAGACTTACACAATTACACCTGACAAACCGGGAATTGCCTGGCACGTTTTTGACATTGTAAACGGTTATGAAGTTATTGATGTAAATGAAATTGTAACTTCGGATCATCATTTTTAGGGTGAAATTTTATTTTTTTCCTTTTGCGCAAGGCTATGGAGCACCGGCGAAGGCTGCTTCAGCAGCCGAAGCCGAAGTCCGCAGGTGTGCAATTTGCACTGCCTGAGGACTTTGAGGGTTACCGAAGTGCGGAACAGCCGGCCGGCACGAAGAGCCGTGTGCGCCATAAAATTCATTAAAAATCTTCAATATAAACTGTGAAAATGCATAATTGACTATTAAAAATATAGCGAGTATTATTTTAACACTAATCTAAATTCCAAATTTTCTATGGAGAAAAAATCGATGGCTAAAACAAAGTATGTTTACTTTTTTGGTAACGGGGATGCAGAAGGCGATGAATCAATGCGCCCAATCCTTGGTGGTAAGGGTGCAAACCTTGCTCAGATGGCAAAAGCCCCTTTAAGTCTTCCAGTTCCACCTGGATTTACAATTTCTATTGACGTTTGTCAGGAATATTACAAATTGGGAAGAAAATATCCTGAAGGACTTGATGCTGAAGTTGCTGAATATCTTGCAAAACTTGAAAAATCATTCGGCAAAAAACTTGGTGATGAAAATGATCCTCTCTTAGTTTCAGTTCGTTCTGGTGCTGCTGAATCTATGCCAGGTATGATGGATACAATCCTCAACCTCGGTCTTAACGACAAATCTGTTATTGGTCTTGCTAACAAAACAAACAATCCACGCTTTGCATGGGATGCTTACCGCCGATTCATTCAGATGTACGGTAACGTTGCTATGGGCGTTGAACACGATAAATTCGAAGAAATCATTGCTGAAGTAAAAGCTATTCGTGGTATTACAGAAGATACAGACTTGACAACTGAAGAACTTCAGACAATCGTTTCTAAGTACAAGGCAATGTACAAACAGGAAAAGGGAGAAGATTTCCCTCAGGATCCACAGGTTCAGATGTGGGGTGCTATTGGTGCCGTATTTGGCTCTTGGATGAACCCACGTGCTATTACTTATCGTAAACTTAACAATATTGACGAAAACGTTATCAAAGGTACTGCCGTAACTGTTATGGCAATGGTATTTGGTAACATGGGTGATACATCAGGAACTGGTGTTGCATTCTCTCGTGACCCTTCTACTGGTGAAAATCACTTTATGGCAGAATACCTTATTAATGCTCAGGGTGAAGACGTTGTTGCTGGTATTCGTACTCCAATGGATATTTCTGCTCTTGAAAAACAGCAGCCAGAAATCTTCAAGGAAATTTGGACAATCCGTAACCGTCTTGAAGAGCACTATCATGATATGCAGGATATGGAATTTACTGTTCAGGAAGGAAAACTTTATATGCTCCAGTGCCGTAACGGTAAACGAACAGGTCCAGCTGCAGTTAAGATGGCTGTAGACATGGTTGCAGAAAAAATGATTACAAAAGAAGAAGCTCTTCTTCGTGTAAAACCAGATCAGCTTGATCAGTTATTGCACCCACAGTTTGATGCAAAGGCGCTTAAATCAGCAAAACCTTTGGCAGAAGCTTTGAACGCTTCACCAGGAGCTGGCTGTGGTCAGATTGTATTCACAGCAGAAGAAGCTGTTGAATGGCACAAAGCTGGCAAGAAAGTTATGTTGGTTCGTAAAGAAACTTCTCCAGATGATATTGCCGGTATGTACGTTGCAGAAGGTATTTTGACTTCTACAGGTGGACGAACATCTCACGCAGCTGTAGTTGCACGTGGTATGGGAACTCCTTGTGTTTGTGGCTGTGCTGCAGTTGTATTCCTTGGAAACGGCGAAGTTAAAATTGGCGACAAGACTTTCAAAGAAGGTGATGTAATTTCTATTGACGGTTCAACAGGTAAAGTTTACGGTGAAGCAATTCCTGTAACTCCGGCTGCTGTTTCTGGCGACCTTGAAACATTCCTTGGTTGGGCTGATGAAGTTCGTGAAGCTTCTGTTAGAACTACTCCATCTGGAAAAACTGTAAAAGGTTTTGAAGTTCTTGCTAACGCTGAACAGAACGAAGTTCCACAGGCATTCCGCTTTGGTGCTGCTGGTATTGGTCTTTGCCGTACAGAACATATGTTCTTTGAAGAACCAAAATTGACTTCATTCCAGAAGATGATTATTTCTGACACAACAGAAGAAAGAAAAGAAAATCTTAAAGCTATTCTTCCTTTGCAGCAGAAAGACTTCTACGGAATTATTAAGACAATGGAAGGTCATCCGGTTACTATCCGTCTTCTTGACCCACCTCTTAATGAATTCGTACAGGCTGAAACTCCAGAATTAGCAAAAGTGCTTGCAGAAAAACTTGGTGTATCAGTTGAAACAATCAACAAGAAATATGCTGAATTGAATGAACACAACCCAATGCTCGGTCACCGTGGTTGTCGTCTTGCAATTACATATCCAGAAATTTACGAAACTCAGGTTGAAGCTATTGCTCTTGCAACTGCTCAGGCTGAAAAAGAAGGTCTCAAACACGATGTTCGTATTATGATTCCTAACGTAACAACATTTGCTGAATTGAAACAGATTCGTGCACAGGCTGAAGCAAAAATTGCTGAAGTAAACAAAGCTCAGGGTACAAACCTTAAATTCCAGATTGGTTCTATGATTGAATTCCCACGTGCTGCTGCTACTGCTGACAAGATTGCTGAATATGCAGACTTCTTCTCATTCGGTACAAATGACCTTACACAGACAACATTCGGATTTAGCCGTGATGACTACTCTAAATTCATTGATTCTTACTTGGATCAGAAGATTCTTCTTCAGGATCCATTCAAGACATTGGATGAAGATGGTGTTGGTGTAATGATTGGTCTTGCAGAAGAAAAGGGACGTTCAGTAAAATCTGACCTTCACCTTGGAATCTGTGGTGAACACGGTGGAGACCCGGCTTCTATCGCATTGTGCTACAAGCTTGGTTTGAACTATGTATCTTGTTCACCATTCCGTGTACCGGCTGCTCGTCTTGCTGGTGCTCAGGCTGTTATTAAATCAGCAAAAAAATAAGTTAAATTCTAACTAGAATTTACAAATACTGCCCTTGGAGTTTTAAACTTTGAGGGCAGTTTTTTTTTAACGAAAAATTATTGATTTGGAAAAGCGGTAGGGATTGCTGCCGCGTAAGCGGTTCGGACACGAAGTGGCTGAACGAAAAAATTGCGGAATCTTTACACAAAAATAAACTAAACTGAGATTTTTATTTTTTTTGACTGTTA
>CAVJCY010000071.1:0-14604 GCA_963648145.1 bacterium
GATGTAATTCATATTTTCTTCAATGGTTGCATTTTTATCATAGGCAGCACTTAAAAAACAATACCAAGAATCCTCGTCTATAGTTTCAGGAAAATCTGCAATTTTATTTTGACACAGGAACGAATATTCTCCGTAAGATTCTGTATCAGAATTCGTATCATTCTGACAACTGAATAAAACGAATAAAGAAAGTGTCAAAAATAATGTGTTTATAATTTTACTTGTTTTCATTTTTTATCTCCTGTTTTTCGTGTTTAATAATCCATTTCTAAGTTTGCAAGACAACATTGAAAGTTGTCTAAATCTAAAGTCCAATTTTGTTGACGACATTTATCAATCGCCCAAGCTCCTGCCTGCATTGCCGTCATTCGTCTTAGCACGGACGGATAAGTAGTAACAGAAAGCGGGAAGATTCTAGTTCCTGCTTCTATACTTGGAAATTCTTTCATGTCGGCATCAGGAATAAATGCTTCTTTAAGAAGTTCCAGTTTTGGCTCTTCAACAAGAAATTTAGTCTTGATGAAGTTTACCTTAGGTGCTTCTGCACGTAATTCTTCTACTGTCATACAACAGCCTCCTCGAAAATTGTATGCAGCAGTTTTCTCTAGCCGTCAGGGTAAAACTTTTCTGCAAGGCAAGAATTAAAACCGTTTATTTATAGACTAAAATGATGTCTAAGGGCTTTCATAAAAAAGTTTACGGTTTCCAATTTTATTTACAAACTTTCTAAGAAAGTTATGTAAAATCTGTTGTTATGATTTTTTTTAGATTGAAAGTTAGTTATATCAACATATAATGCGGTTTCACTTGAAGTATAAGTTTTTAGTTGATTGTTAAAAAAAAAATTTCCTTTTTCATCTCCTAAATCAATCTTTATATTCTTGTTTTTATTTGTCTTAAAATTAAAACTATAATATTGCTCTTTAATCGTTTTATTTTTGTCAACTTCTCGGATTTTTCCACAATCAAGTTCATTAAATTTATAAACTTTTAGAAGAAGAGTTTCATGTTCCCTGATATAAATTTTCCCACCATATTCTTTGGGAACGATTCTAACTTTATATTTTTTGCCATCAAATGTGTCATAAACATTTTCTAAGTAAATTGCAGTTCCCAGATGTTTATCAAACTTAGGTAAGAAAAACTGTGTATAATTAAATGTAAGAATTACTAATGCAAAGAGAATATAAATTACAAAAAATATACGTCTAAAAGTATCATATTTCTGAACAAAACCTAAATTAAAAATCATTGAACCAATTACACAGAAAATCATAAAAGGTAAAAAAATAAAAAATAGAAAAAGGACTACACCCCAAAATATATAAAGGACACCGCCTCCTATTACTACTCCTGAAATAAAAATGCTTCCCAAAAATTCTAACATATCCTATTACCTTTCAATTTCATTTTTTTATATTTTCTTCACTTAATCTTATTTTCCCACTAATATTTTCAGGAAGTTTATACTGATTTTTTTCTGTGGCTTCTGCAAGGCTTGAAAGATGAAAGAATTTTGCGATCAACTGGCTTACAGAAAGATTTTCCTGTTTTGCAATTTTTTTTAGTTCTTCGGCTTCTCCTTTTTTTAGAGTAAGCGTAATATTTACGATGTTTCTACCAGTTTTTTTTCTGCCAGAGCCTTCTCGTTTTCCGCCCCAATTTCTTTCATTCATAATTTGAGTATATAATATACTTTTTGATTAGTCAAGTTTTTTTTTCAAGTTGTTTTGAATACGCTGGCTCTAGAATACACAGGTATCTCTAGAAAAGCATTGAAAATGATTTTTTGGAGATACCCTTTAATAAAAAAAAAGTCCTGCATCTTTTGCAGGACTTTACAATAATTTTATCGATCCCAATGATAACGAGCTTCACGTTCAGCTCTTATATCCCTATGAATTGGTTTTTCAGGTCTGCAGGCAATATCACGTTTTGCAAGGTAAACTGCTGAGTAAGAACCTGAGCCAACGCTTATTTCCCATCCCTCGCTTCCAAGTTTATCCAGATAAGCATTAAATAAGTTGCCGTAACCATATTTGCCTTCAAGTCGCTTTCTGTCTTCTTTAGGCATACAATCTTCCCAATATCTATAATCGCTATTTATTTTAACGTTATCCATGTATTCAAACTGTGCCATAAATCCTCCTGTATTCTTAATATAATTTAGTTTTATATGATTTGCAATAAAGATTAAAAGTGTAACATTGGAAAATTCTTGTCAATACAATATATATGTTGTATATTTAATTTATGGGAATGACTGCGAAACAAGTAATGAAAGTATTAAAAAGAATGGTTGGAAACTTGCTAGAATAAGTGCTTCGCATCATATTTTTGTAAAGGAAGGTTATGAGAGACCTGTTCCTGTGCCGTTTCATAAAGGAAAAGATGATAATCTTGGAGATTTTGCTAAAGACATACTAAAAGAAGCAAATATCAATCCGAATACGTTAAAGGAGGTGTGATAAAATTTTTATCACTGCAGTTTTCCAAACGTTGTTCGTAAAACTGCTTATACAGCACCTCCTGTGCTGCCGCTAAATGCGGTATTTTTATAAGGAGAACAAAAGATGACTTATTATTGTGAAATTAAAGAGAATGATGATAAATTTATTGCTCAGTTTCCAGATATGACAAATGTCCTTACTTATGCAGATTCTTTAGAAGAAGCAAAAAGAATGGCGAAAGATGCACTTGATGGTGTTCTTGCAGTTGATTTAGAAAATGGATTTTCAATTCCTGAACCTAAATTTAAAGCAGGTTATGCAATAGAAGTTTCTCCTAAGGTGGCATTTGCGATTGAGCTCAAAAAAGCACGTGCAGGACAAACTCAGAAAGAAATTGCAGAAAAAGCCGGTATGACTTATCAGCAGTATCAGCGACTTGAAAATCCTAGAAAAACAAATCCTACTTTGGAAACTCTTTATAAACTTCAAAAAGTTTTTAATCGACCTTTTCTGGCATTGTAATTTTAGGAAAAGCATTGAAAATGATTTTTTAAGCTCCCCTTTATTTAAAAATTTCTCTAACTTTTACAAGAACTTCACGTACAGTTTTAGAATCCAATCTTTCAATTAAAGAAGGAAGTCCGGCGTTTACATTTGAAAAATTGTAAGAGTAAGAATGTAAATCTGAAATATTTACAAATCCTTTTGTGTTTGTTCCTTCAAGTTTTACACCGCCAGAACATTCTGAAATAATTGCGCAGCCTGTAAGTGAATTATGACTTTCATTAAATTCTTTCTTTGAAAGAACTAAAATTGCTGTGTTCTTTATGTTTACAATATCACCACGTTCAGGAATGAAAGTCTTTGGTACTTCAATTTCTGAATCTGTAAAAAACTCAACAGGATTAAAATCTGAACAAGCGTTTCTTATAAATTGAATTGTAGGATATGCCCTGTATGCAACTAAAAGATTATATGCAGAAAGTTCTTCCAGTCCGTATTTTTCGCCAATAACTTTATAATCAAACTTATGTTCTTTTATGAACTTAGAATTCTTTTTGTAATCCCATTGTGGAAGAATCTGCGGTTTATATGGAAGTTTTTCGTCGGTATAAAAAAGCCATTCAATCGGAGCAATTAAGTGTGTCATTGACGAAATAATCCTGTAGGTGGGAAGAGTATCGCCAACAGCAAGGCGGTAAATTGAAGTATGTGTAAGGGAATTGTCCATACACCATTTTTTTAATTTTCGTTCTTCGACTAATTTTAAAAGTTTTTCCTGCGCATAAGTTATGCGACTTGGAATTTGTTTATTCATATTATTTCCTTCCGTGCAAAATATAATTTAATACTTTGCAACTAGAATTTATAATGAATTAAAATTGTTTTCAAGTTTAGATAGTCCTCTTTCTAAAAGAGTTGTAACGTGTTTTTTCCATTCAAAATGAATCGGCTCTAAAATTTGGCAGGAAAGAGTTATATAGTTTTTATTAGAAGTTTTTGTAAGTCGTGCGTGAACTTTATGACATTGAATTACAACTGAACTTGTACAATCTGTAAAAGAAATCTTTACTCTAAAATTTTCAAGTTGCTTTGTGTAAAAAGGAGAATATTGCGTAATAATACAAATGCCATGTATGCTTACGTCAATTATCGCGCAGGGAAAAATTTGTTTTTCAAGTAAAAGTTCTTGTTCTAAACTTTTTATCATAAAATTTTTACAATCTGATTTTTGCAGTTTAATGCGTTCTTCTTTTCGGCGACCAAATTTATTTTCATTTTTTTCTAATAAAGATATTTCATTTATTGTATTTTGAAGTTTTTTATCTGTGTTTTCTTTTGGAAGCAGTATTGTAAGAACCTCTTTATCTTTTTTCACTATTGAAGATTTAAAAATTGCCGAAGCTGAATCTCTAAAATTGATTTGAATTGTTATGATTTCATCTTCTTTTAGTGCAAGTTCAGTTTCTGTGTGAATTATCCATTTTTGTTCTGTTTGTTTTCTTAGAAAGCAAAGTATATCAGATTCTGTAGTTTTTATTGAGATTGAAATGATTCCTAAATAATTTAAAAGTTCTTTTGTAATATTCACTTTCTTTTTCTCCTTTGTCTTTTAAATTGATTGTACAAGAGTTCAATATCAGATTTTTGCGCTCCTGAAAATTCAATAAGAGCTGCAAGTTTGTACCAGAAAATTAAAGAAAATTTAAAAACTGCATATTTGTCATCTTGTGTAAGAATGTAAAGGCAACGTTTTAAATGATCAATTTTACGACCTTTAGCAACAAAAATTATTTTTACAGGACATCTGCAACCGGGAAGTATATTTAGTTTTATTGAATCTGATTTCTTTGGTTCTGTGATAATGTATGCTCGTCTGAAGTTTTTAAAAGTATAAAAGAGTACAACTACAGTTTCTGCCTTATATTCAAAATTAACAAAGCCTTTCCTATCTATATGAGGAACATCTGCCGTGCAGCCCTGAGAGAAAAGCGTATAAGGAAGTTCTTTTGAATAAGGTACGTCTACAATCAATTAAAACCTTTTTATAAAATTGCGAAATATACAAAATATTATTTAGATTATATTGACAGATTGATAAAAGTACAAGAAAATATTATAAATTGTATATTTTGCAACGTCTGAATGTACAATATTTTCACTATGCGTGGAAATAATATCTTCTCTTGTTCTGTTTTAAGAAATGTTGTGCGGATCTCCTAGCATAACTTTTAGGCAGAACAAGAAAAAATGAAAGGAGGTGTCTATGTCAGATACCCGGAATTTACAGCCAAGTCAGAAAAGAGAATGGAATGGAGTGTATGTTTCAAAACATACTGCCAAACTTATCAAAGAAAGTCTTGAAAACGAAAAGTCCCCACTTATGCCAGATGAAAATGGAATAGTAAAGGCTACTCCCATTACAAATGCAAACACAGGTTGGTGTTTAAATGCAAAAGATTTAATTCCTGCACAACTTACACGCCTTAATGGTGGTTATGAAAGTACAGTTGTTGGAACAAAACAGACTATGGATAAATCAAGCAATTCTGTACAGGAAAATCAAGTTGGACTTTTCTTTAACTTTAAAGGTCAGGACGGAGAATATCATCATTCTGCATATTTCTTTCCCGAGCAGACACTTTACCCTGCAAATCTGATTGATTTTTCTGAAAAGCAATCAAAGAAAAATGCAAAACTTCAGCAGGTACTTTCTAACGAAACAATTAAAGTTGAAAATGCAAAAGATTATCTTCCTGCGTATATTGCGAGTGCAAAAAGCGGTGCAAAACTTGAAGTTAGTCCAGAAGTTGCTTCCGAGTTTAAGAATAATATGCTTGCTATTTGCAATAATGAGCTTACCAAAACAACAGCTGAAAAAAATCCAAATATTTCAAAACTTTCAGACGTAATGTTTGAAGCAGATAAGAAAGCTCTTGATTTAATTCAGTCAGTAAAAAAAGAACGAAATATCGGGCAGGAAAAACAAAATGCGCCTAAGAAAGAAATAAAACACGACAGGAGCGATGAAGTAAGTCGCTAGAAAAATAAAAGCTGTTGGATTTCATTTGAACGGGTGTGAAATCCTTTTTTTTATTTAAAAGATAAATAAAAGGAGTTTGAAATCATGTCAGAAATTATTACAGTCGAATCATTTGAAAATGAAAAATTTCATAAAATAAATTTACGTTTCAGCGGAAAACCTTCTGAAGAACAAAGAACTGAATTAAAAAATGCCGGCTGGCGATATACAACCTTAAATGGTGGTTCTTGGTATCCACATACAAGTGAAGCAAAAGCTCACGATGTTTATTTTGCAGAACAATTTAAAGAAAAATATTATCCACAAGAAAAAAAATCAACAAAAGATTTTCTTAACAAGATGGTAGATAACATAACTGATTATGAATTACCAAATGCAAGTGTTCAGAATATATCTGATGCGATTGAAAACTCTCTTGTTCAAGAAAACACTCAGACAATTCAATTAAAAACTTTAATTGCAGATTTGCAAAAGCAAATAAAATTACAACAGGAAAAAATAGAAAAACTCGAAAATGAACTTGCTTCTCGTGATGATGAAAATCTATCAGATTTTTATGCACAACAAGAACAGGAAGAAATAGATAACGAAGCTGAATGGGAACGTGAAAATACACTTACCGATGAAGAAGAAAATGAGATTATAGAAAATTCTCAACCAAATATAACAAAGCCTGTTCTGAAAGATATTAACGGCAACGTTGTAACACCTGCGGATATTCTTGCAACTGAACGCAACGAAAATCAAGTAAGCGAAATTAGCGGCGAGCAGGTATGGAACACGCTCCACGAAATTGCAGAAATGGAAGCGGCAGAAGATGAACCACAAGCAGAAAAAGAAGTTTTGCAGGAATCACAAAAGCAGAATGATGAAGATTTAATAGTAAGTCCAAAAGAACTTGCACTTGCAAAATCCGTATTGCCTACAACACAGTATGTTTCTACGCTCCGTTTTTCACAAGGCGAAGAAAGGCAATTCTTTGTAAGCAAAATCAAGGAAATTGCAAATGCAGTAGAAAATGCTCCAAAACTTTATACAACGGACGGAATGGAACAACACCCGATTGTTCTTAGATATTTTCACCCAAGCGGAACGGAAACGCTCGTTACAGAAATCGGCAAGGACGGTGAGGCTTTTGGCTTCCAGTGCTTAAATGGCAATTATGAAATGGCTGAATGGGGATATATCGACTTAAACGAAACAAAAAACATTCGTGGAATGGAAGTTGATTATCACGTTGAAAAAGGAATGACTGTTGAACGACATTTATACAAAGAAAACCACGAGAGGTTTCCTCAGTATGCAGAATTTGCAGATGTTGAAGAAGGTGCTATTCACAGATCATCAAATGAAGTGCTTGCAACAAAAAAAGAAAAAACTCCTTTTGATGTTGCCAAAGAAACTGGTAACGATATTGATGCAATCGTGGAAGCAAGAAAGCAAGAACTTCTTTCGCACGTAAAATTCTATGTAACTGAATATGCTGAGTTTGCAGCTTATCCTGATACAGAAAATATGCCACTTGAAGATGTAATTGCAAGAGTAAGAGAACAGAATGAAATAGCAATTAGATTTTCAGATAATGGTTGGCACACAAGTTTTTCTGTAGGTATTGAAATTGACGGCGAGCGTTTTGGAAACGATATTGCAGTTTATAATCCTCGAACTGGTGATTTTGATAATTTAATTTACGAAGCAAATTCTAAATTCCGTACTTACGGTGGAGTGGCTGTTCAGGCAGTCGCAGAAGAAATTAAACGTCAAAACAAAAAATTTTCTTCTGAACCGAAAATGCCTTGTAACTTTAATCCTGCTGATTTTGGACTTGAAGAAAAAGGTTTAATCGAAGCGGAAAATGGCGTGATGATGACACCTGCGGAGCTTTTTGCCTGGAACAAAGAGCAGGAAATGCAGCAGGAGCAGGACGCAGAACTTGATGAACTTGCGGAAGGCAAGGCGTTTGCATTGAAATCGGATTGGTTTATCTACACTGAAGAATTTATTTCAAAATTCGGCGACTGGGAAAAAGCAAACAGAATTGAAAAAGTAAAAGATAGCGATGTTATTCATTCAGACGGAAAAGTCATTATTGATGGTGAAGATTACACGAATAGAATTGTTGAAGCTCGAAAAAATAAAGATTTACACAGCCTAAAATTGTTTGCAAAACAAATTGGTTCTAAGCAAAAAGGAATTTACACAAATAAAGATAAAAATATTGACGTTCAGTTAAGTATGCGTAATATTTCAGAGATTTCTAGTCATCATCTTGTTCAAAACGGACACCTGGAAGCTATGACAAAGATTGATGAAATAATAAAGAAAGCAATCTGGATAGATGATGTAAAAAATGAAGATAAAGCGACTAATTCAAACATTGAAAAATATTCTTATTTTGTAAGTGGACTTAATATCAATGGTATTGATTATACGGTGAAATCTGTAATCGGCACTGATAAAGATGGAAATCATTATTATGACCAAAGATTATCAGAAATAGAAAAAGGGAAACTTGTTGAAATCTTAACCCAACGCATGAGTCGGGAGAATTCAACAGTATCCCTTGCTGAAAGATATGATAAAAGGCTTATTCAAATCTGTCAAGTTCCGCAAATGCCTTATCTTGAAATGAAATATGGCGAATGGCTGCCGACCATTGAAACAGCAAAAAAAGTTATGGAAGGTACTCTGTTCGTTGAAAAAGACGAAAACGGTGTTCAGATTCTGCACGATACAGAAAAAGGTATTGTTATCGGACAGAAATTAAGCGACTTTTTTAAGAACGATAAAAATGTGCAGTCGACGGAAAAATTAAATGCAGAATCAACTCAGATAGCCACTGAAGCTGAACCGACACGTGTCGGTTCAAAGACAAAATCTGAAATTGATACTATGACAAATCCGTGGTTTGCGAGCCTTTCAGATGAAGATAAAACGGTTGTACTTCTTGATATGCGGACAAATCCTGATTTTATAGGTGAATATCAGGACGACTTAAACAAAAGAAATATAAAATTTAACCTAAACGACCGACCGCCAAAAGAGTGGTTACTTGCCAGAATAAATCACAGAAATTACAACGGAGAATATTCTTATTTTAATGAGAATAACGAAGGGCAGAAAAGACACTATGAAGAACTGATTGAAAGGTTAACAACTGGCGAAAGAAAAAATACTCACTTTGACCTCTACAGTGAAGAATTTATTTCAAAATTTGGCGACTGGGAAAAGGCAAACAGACTGGAAAAATTAAAAAATTCAAATCCGATTGTAATCACTGGTGAAGAAATTCCTTTCTCGGAAGATTTAAAAGAATATAAAAAAAATGCAATTTCTTATGGTAAATCTCTTAGGGGAGAATACATTAATACTGATTCAGATGTATCAATTTTATTAACTACTAACAAAAAAAATGGTGGAATATACGAAATCCTTGAACACGACTACAAGGATATAGAACATCTTCAATCTATTGCTGCAATCCCTCAAATTATTGAAAAATCAATTTATGTTTCATCTCAGTATAACGAAGATGTACAGAAACACCCGAATATAAAATCCTATGACTATTATCTTTGTGGATTAAAAATTTCAGGGGAAGATTATACTGTAAAAGCGGTAATCTCAAATACCGTAGACGGTCAGCGTTATTATGACCATAAATTGACTGACATCGAAAAAGGATTGCTTTTAGATAAACTGTCTCAACTAATGAATTTGGAAAAATCTGAGCAATCCCTAAAAAATTATAGCGTTCCAAATTCTTCGGTGAGCATATCAACGCAAACTCCAGAATCAGAACGCTATTTATTAAAAGATAAGCGTCTTTATCAAATCTGTCAAGTTCCGCAAATGCCTTATCTTGAAATGAAATATGGCGAATGGCTGCCGACCATTGAAACAGCAAAAAAAGTTATGGAAGGTACTCTGTTCGTTGAAAAAGACGAAAACGGTGTTCAGATTCTGCACGATACAGAAAAAGGTATTGTTATCGGACAGAAATTAAGCGACTTTTTTAAGAACGATAAAAATGTGCAGTCGACGGAAAAATTAAATGCAGAATCAACTCAGATAGCCACTGAAGCTGAACCGTCACGTGACGGTTCTAAGACAAAATCTGAAATTAAGAATATTCGTGAGCAGTGCCGTGAAATTCTGAAAAAGCCGGATTCTGAAATCACTGAAGCGGACAAAGAAATTCTTGCACAATACGAAGGTGCAGGCGGATTAAACGTAGAAAACCGCACAAACGCAGGAATCTTAAACGAATTTTATACTCCGAACAATCTTGTTCAAAAAGTATGGGAAATTGTAGATGCCTATGCTCCAAACGCAAAGACTGTTCTTGAGCCAAGTGCTGGTGTTGGTAAATTTGCGAACAACCGTCCAAACAATAAATTTACGATGCACGAACTTGACGAAACTTCCGCACGAATAAACGAGATTCTTCACCCAGAGGCAAATATTATTCAGGGAGCATACCAGAAGCAGTTCTTTGACGAGGGCGAGCGGTTCAGAAAGACGGACTATGAGCAGCCTAAATACGATGTTGTTATCGGAAATCCGCCTTACGGTGCTTACAACGACAAATACAAGGGCTTAGGCGAAGGCAAAGAATTTGACCGCTACGAAGAATACTTCATCTCAAAAGGCTTGGATGCACTCAAAGACGAAAATTCAATTATGGCTTTTGTAGTTCCATCTGGATTTTTGAACACCGCAAGCGACAAACAGAAAGAACTTATCGCTTCTAAAGGAAGATTGATTGACGCATACCGATTGCCTGCAGGGACATTTTCCACAACAGAAGTCGGTACTGACATTATCATTATGCAGAATTGGGCAAGCGTTAAGAAAGATTTTCAGCAACGACAGGAAAATGAGCCTAATGTTGATTGGAACAAACAGTTAGAAGATGTCATGACGACAGAAAAAAACAGGCTCTCTGACAACTATTACTTTAAACTTCATCCCGAAAAAATTTTGGGCGAAGTAAAGACACGCACAAACCGATTTGGAAAGGAAGAAGAATATGTCGCAGTTCACGAAGGACTTACAGTACAGGACGAACTGAACAAAATCAGCGTTGGACTTCCGAAAGTGAATCAGAAAAAGCCTGAACTAAAAACATATCACATTCTCAAAGAAGAAGATGTTAGAAATCTTGAAGTTATAAGCGATGAAGAATTTGAAGATATTGTTGATTCAATTATCTTGAATGACTATAAAAATATTCCAAATTCAATTCGCTTGCCAAATCTTAATGAACAACTTGCCGAAAAACTTGGTCTTGAAAAGGATTCCGCATTTATTCTGAAAAAAAATGCTACGCACATCAGACCAGACAGAAAAGGCGGGTATGGACAAGCATTTGATACAGAAGAATATCGTAAAATTCCCGAAGTTCTAAGAAAAGCTGAGTTTGCAGTTGTTGATACTATTTTCCAAAATTTCCAAATAGTTTTTGACGATGAAAATGACGGAACAAAAATAAACAAACTTGTTTTCAATAAAGATGAACTCGGAAATTATCTTGTAACACTTGGAAAAGTTGACAGGGAAAGTGCTTTCTCGGAAAAAAGAAATACCGTTGTTGCGGTGGGCGTTGCTCCCACAATACAGACACTTAGAACAAGTGCCTCCTCTACTGCTTTGAGGGCATCAACAACAACGGTTGATGCCAATATATCACAAACAGAAAATTTGTCAAACGATAGGACTACGGAAAAAGAAACAAATAAAAATGAATTTTTTGTAGTTACAGAATCAGTAACTTTTCCTTGCAATTTTGCTTTCCCTGCTAATTTAAAAGGTAAAAACCATAATGAACATTTAACGTATGCTGCAAATTTTGTTAATAATCTGAATCAGAATTTTAATTTTGGCGATGAATGCGAAACTGAAATCTTTACTGACGAAAACGGAGAAGATTTTAACGTAAACTTTACTCTGCAAGTTCCAGCTGATGTGTCTTACCCAAAAGAAGAAACTCAAAAATGGAAAGACAACATTGTAAATAGAATTTACGAATTGTACGGAAATAATAATGCTCAAGTCGTATTTGATGCAGACAACAGCATAACCAAAACTTTTGACAGTGAAGAAAATGCTCTGGAATATGTAAAAATAAAAGACGTAAAAACTTTTGATATGCTCACAAATGAACAGCAGGAAGAAGTTTTAAGCGGCTACCGTTCTAGCGATGACCCGTTAATGCTAGATAAATGGCAGAATGAACTACAGAACTTTATTATTCAGCACAATATTGAAGATAAAGAAAGAATTGCAGAAATAACAGACGTTGAATTAAATCCGCCAAGCGATGAATGGATTGAAAATTACATAAAGGAAAATAATGTTAATTTCAATACAGAATACTGGAATGACATTTTTGCAGAAAATGAAGCAAAAATTAAAGCTTCTCAAAACATTGCTACAAATTACGTTCTCGAAAAACTCAAAGCAGCTGGAATTGAAGTAATTACCGACAAAGAAGAATTTGAGCGCATTTTAAGCCGTGAAAATGTTTTACAGAAAATGCAGGGAACTTTATCTGAAGATGAACAGAACCGTTACTTCCAGTTTAACGAAGAAGATACTCAAAAATTTATTGCGCAGGTAAATGACTGGCAAAAAGACAATACCAATATGTACAAAATGGTTATTGTCGGAAACGTGCCGCCTGTTATGAAGATTTTAGGAATAAAAGAAAATCTCATTGAAGTACAACAGTCTACTCTTGATAAAATGGTTCGTGATAATCCTCTTTATCCGAATGATTTGCAAGGTCATAAACTTTCAGTTGATGATATTTATGCAATTCCAAGCCAGCTTGCAGACCCTGTAATGGTATTTAAATCTCGTACTCGTGCAGATAGTTTTGTTTTCTTTACAGAAAGAAAAGACAGTAACAATAATTCAATTC
Organism: bacterium; assembly: GCA_963648145.1. Classification (GTDB taxonomy): domain Bacteria; phylum Spirochaetota; class Spirochaetia; order Treponematales; family Treponemataceae; genus Treponema_D. Next base: position 12,920 of record CAVJCY010000071.1, read on the forward strand.
TTATTCCTATGGCGGTCAATAAAAGAAAGGGAAGAATTGTAATTAACGAAATTACTTCAATGTATGGAAAAGACAATGAAGTTGATTTTGTAAAAACAAATTTTGATGAAGATAATTTAATTTATCTTGATAAAGCAAGAAGTAACGAATGGGTAGAAAATCAGCTGGAAAAAGAAAAAAGTTCCAATGGTGAGCGTTTTACCAAGGTCCAATTCCTTGGGCAGAGGTTCACTGACATCGAAACTTATAATGTAAATATACTTACAAAAGAACGCCTTGTCAACTTTATTTCAGCTGATTCAAGAAGTAAGCCTATCCAGAAAATGACAGACATAGAAAAAGCACCTGCTGAAGTGGTTACGCTCTATATGCGAGTTAGCAAATCAGCAAGTGCTTATGCAAATAATATAATTCTGAAATCTAAATTTGTCAACAATTTAGACCTGTTCTTATATGCGCAGAATGGCGAAACTTACGGCTTTACCTTTGAAAATAAAATCTACCTCAATCCAGAGATTATGAATTCAAATGTTGCCGTTCACGAATACACTCATCTTTGGGACGAATATACAAAACGCACAAATCCAGAACTTTGGAACAAAGGAAAAAATATTCTAAAAAATACTTATCTTTGGGACGAAATCAAAAACAGTTCAGATTATGCAGACATTGCAGATAATGAAGACCTGCTCGCAAGTGAAGTTCATTCTCGTATTTGTGGTCAAATTGCCCAGAGCGTTCTTGAACGTATTGCAAAAGAAAACGGCGAAATTACAAAAGACGCTGTCATTGACTGGGATAAAGAAGTTCAAAATTATATTGAAGAAAATTTCAGTGGTGAAAGATACCGTTCTGACGGAACAAGAATTGAAACAAAAGGTTATGGTTCTTTCGGTGTAATCGTTGATGTAAATGCAATCCGTTCGTGGTTCTCTCAGCCAATAAAAGACTTGATGAACGGCAGAAACATTTTCGTTGAAACGAATGAAAACTCAAATAATTTAACCGAAAGCAATAATAATCTTGATAGTCTTATAGAAGAAGAAAAACGCAAAGTTCAACAGAAAATAGCAGAATTAAAGGAAGAATTTAACAATGCTGATTATCCGACAAACGAAATAGACGAAGCTAACCAGAGAGAATATATAAGCAGGCTTGAAAATCTTACAGATGAAGATTTTAGGAATATAGTTCAATGGAAACAGGATACTAAAAAAGATGCGGCAGAAGCTCATAAGACTGTTGTTGAACATTATGAAGAAGTGCGCAGAAAAGAGAATGAAGTGCAGGCTGGAGAATTATTCTCTGCTGCGGAAAGTAAAACTGTAATCACTGTAAAAAACAACGAAACTGGCAGAGAAACTGCAATTCAGCCAAGTGGTAACTTACTAAAAAATGTAATGAAACTTGGAAGATTAAAGAATCTTACCGAAGCAAATCTGGCTGTTGAAAAAATCAATGCTGCTGGACTTGAAATTGTTTCTACAGAAAGCAGAATCATTTTGTATGATGATGAAAAATTCTACGATTTTAACGATGTGTCTAGCTGGTGGAATTATGAAAAACAATCTTTTGAATATGACTTTGACAGCAGAAATTTAAATAGCTGGGATTTTAAGAAGTTTGTAGACGGTAATTTTAAAATTACCAGACAGATGCAGGACTTTTTAAAGATTGAAAATAAG
>CAVJCY010000072.1:0-14466 GCA_963648145.1 bacterium
TTATTACAGGTTACATTGCCGGAATTACAGCAAAATTTATTAATCATCAATTGAACTACGTTCTTGCCGTTTATTTCTTGAATCTTGCAATTGTATTTTTGAATGTAGTTGTTTACATCAGAAATGTTGCACTTGATAAAAAACGCGAAGCTGAAAAAGCAGAAAATAATATCGTTACAGTTGAAAACGAGGAGGAAAAAACTATGGAAATTACTTATTCTCAGGAAGAAAACATTGATATGCCGGTAGCAACGGATTTTACAGAAACAATTGCCGAAAAAAATCAGGTTGTACTTGTTGGTGGAGCTTTAGACAGAAGAATTCCTCTTGCAGCTCTTGCAGAAGAATTTGATTTCAACTTTAAACTTTATAACCGCAGCAAAGAAGACATTTCTTTAAAATCTGCTGAAAAATATTTCAACGAAAATGTAAAAGAAATGCAGCCGGAAGCTGTTATGCTGCACATCGGTGAAAATGATAAATCTATGTTCCAGAACAGTTCTTCTGATTTTGATAAATACTATCTGAATCTGCTTAATAAAATAAAGACTGAAAACAAAAAAACAAGAATTGCCCTGATTTCTGTAAGAAATTCTGAAAATGACAAAGTAATTACAGAGATGAACAGACACATAAAAGCAATTGCAGAATCTGAAAACTGCACATTTGTAAATCTTGATTCAGTTCAGTTGTGGAATCCGGAGGCAACAAAAGCTGCTGTTGATTTTGCATACACGATGGGGGTAAGAACAAGAAAACCTCTTATGAATGTTGCAGAAATTATTTACAGTTATGCTTACAAAGAAATGCCTGCAAGTCCTGCAAATCAGAGTTTAGTCGGATAAAAAAGGTTATCAGAGGCGGATGCCTCAAAAAATAACATTCGTCACCTCCTGACGAAACAGCTGCTCAAAAGCTGAAAACTTTTAAGAAGTCTTACCATAGGCAGTCGGTAAGGCTTCTTTTTTTGTACTCAAAATATCAGGGCAAAAAAAAACTGCCGTTCAAAGGAGGAAAAAAACGGCAGTTTTAATTACTTTTGTTCATCAATAAATGGAGGATAGTGCAAGCGTTTTATCAGCGCGCTTACACTAAATAAACTAACAGTCAGATAAATGGTTACATAAAAATTTATTTTTTTTATGAGAACCTCTAAAAATTGCAATTTTTAGAGGTAACTCTGAAAATGCGATGTTTTTATTCGGGCTATATCAACTAATTAAAACTCGCACGTTTCTCTAAAAAAACATTGAAAATGATTTTTTACCAGATGCCCTTATATTTTTTTTAAGCTGCCTTAATTTCTTATAGAATCAATATTTGCCTTTCCACCAGGAACAAAAGGAAGTACATCTTCTTCACTGTTTACGTTAACTTTTACAAAACACGGTTTATTTGCTCTTTTTGAATCAAAAGCTTTTTTATACCATTCCTTGTCAGAATCAGCATCAACCGTTTCAATGCCAAAACCGCGCGCAATTGCAAGTAAATCCGGCACTTTACCAAAAACTGATGCAGAATAATTTTTATCAAAAAGATATTTCTGCTGCTGATAAACCATTCCCAAAGTTCCGTTTTGAAAAACAATTACAGTAACAGGAAGATTGTGTTCGGCAAGAGTTGCAAGTTCCTGAATATTCATCATGATTGACCCGTCTCCACTAAAGCAGACTATTCTTTTTCCAGGATTTGCAATACTGGCACCAATTGCTACCGGCAGACCAAATCCCATTGTGCCAAGACTTCCGGATGTAAGGAAAGTACGAGTTTTTTCAACAGGATAATACTGAGCGGCCCACATCTGATGCTGGCCAACGTCCGTCGTAACAATCAAATCATCAGCTTTAAGGCCACATTTTTCTGCAAAAGATGGAATTGAAGAAATAAATTCACGCGGATTTACAAGTTTTTCACCATCAGGACGACCACAATTCAAAGAATCATTTTCTTTTTTTACTTTAATGATTTTTTCAAGCCACACGGCACGCGCTTCAGCTTCCTGCCAGCAAGAACCGTAAAGTGCCTGTTTTTCTGAGGACAACTGAACTAAAATCGGGAAAACTGATTCAACGTCTGCGACAACTGCAACATCTGCGTTAATAATTTTATTTACTTCGGCGGCATCAACATCAATGTGAACAATTTTTGCAGAAGGACAGAATTGTTTTACAAGCCCCGTTGCACGATCATCAAAACGAACTCCCGCCGCAAAAACCAAATCAGAATCGTGCATTGCAACATTTGCCGCATAAGAACCGTGCATACCGACCATGCCTATCCATTCCTGCGAACTTTCCGGAATACAGCCAAGCCCCATAAGACTTGAAACAACCGGCAGCCGGTAACTTTTTATAAATTTCTTAAGACCTTCAGAAGCTGACAGCGAATTACAGCCACCACCACAATACATAACAGGCCGTTTTGCTTTTGCCAGTAAGTCTGTAATTTTATCCATTTTGTCAGCATATTCATGTGGCGGAGTATGAAAGCGAATGTCATGCAACTGAACATTTTGAATATCCGGCCATTTTTTAAATTCACATTCCTTTAACTGAACATCACGCGGAACATCAATCAAAACAGGACCTGGACGTCCATTTACAGCAATTTCAAAAGCTTCTGGAATTACAGTAAGTAATTCTTCCGGAGATTTTACCATTACTGAATGTTTTGTAATTGGGAGCGAAAGTCCAAAAGTATCAGCTTCCTGAAAAGCATCAGTTCCTAAAAGACTTGTATTAACCTGCCCCGTAATAGCAATAATCGGGATAGAATCACAGCGGGCATCTGCGATTGCAGTTAAAAGATTCATCGCTCCGGGACCGGAAGTTGCCATGCAAACACCGGGTTTGCCGGTCGTTCTTGCAATTCCCTGTGCAATAAAACCTGCTGCCTGTTCCTGACGCACAAGCACGTGATTTATTTTCTTACTTCTGTTAAGCTCATCGTACAATGGAAGAATTGAACCGCCGGGAATTCCCGCAACAGTTTCAATGCCATACATTTCCAGCAGTTTTACAATAATTTGTGCGCCAGTCTGTTTCATTTTTTACATCTCCAGAAATTAAACTACGCCGTGCCATAAACTTTTACCGCCCTGACAACGCCGTTTTTGAAGCGAATAAATTACACTTCAAACAAAAAAAAAGCCCTCCATTCCGGAGAGCTGATTTTTGCAAAAATTTAAAAGATAAAATTCATTTATCACCATCACAAAATTCAAGTCTTCTCCGGTTATTTACAAACCATTTTGACGAGCACGACAAACAATGTGACTAGTGAATTAAATTTCATAACTCAATTTTCCATAAATAGAAATGAATTGTCAAGGCATTTTATTCTCAAGAATTCACTGATGATTTTGAATCATTTTTCGCAAATTTTATTTTTCCTGAACATTATTAAGTTACATCTAAAAATTGCAATTTTTAGAGTTTCCCTTAAAATCAATAAAACGTCCGGCATGCCACAATTTTTCAAGATCATAAAATTCACGGGCACCGGCAGACATTAGATGAACGACAATCACGCCCAAATCAATTAAATTCCAGTCATCACCATCAGGACTTTTTTTGTTAGTAACGTGAATTTCAAGTCCATTATCCTTGATATATTCTTTAATCTGTTTGTAAAGTCCTTGCCAGTGAGCAGAGCTGTTCACAGTAACAATTACAAAATAATCCGTCCAGCTGTTTAAGACACTAATGTCTATTAAAGTAACGTCATTGCCTTTTCCATCTTCCATCAATTTTGCAATTTCAATTGCTTTTTCTTCTGTTGTTTTCATAAAATTACCTTCCTCCAGTAACATAGCGGCCGTTAAAGTCTTTTCCCAGAATAATTGTAAAGTCAACGCTCGTATCCGTTGCATACAACTCAATTTCTTCTGGAGTTTCCGGCCTGATAATATTTGTACAGTGTATAAATTCTCCTACCATTTTGGCAGTTTCTTCATTTCCGTAATGATCTATGATGATTGTTTTTTCATAATCATTTCTGTCCGCATTTAAAGTTGACAGAACATCATAATTTGCTTTTTGGAACAATGCTGATGTATTTCTAGCAAGACCGTTTGTTGTCGTTCCGTTTTGAATTTCCAGCACATAAACTCGTGACGAAACTGTTCCGTCCGTAGAAATCAACATACTCGTAGTCTGTTTCAGTGCTTCTTTTATCAAATCTCCGTTATTATCCGGCATAAGCAGCACCTGACCGTCAACATTTCGGAGCGACCCGGAAATAGTCTGCTTGATGAGCGACTCAGCATCTACTTCTGCAACCGTCTGATACAGGATTTTTTCTTCCTTGTCTTTTAAGTTTGTTTCAATATTTTTTCCGTAAAATTTAAAGTTATCCTTAGAAAAAATAGTGAATTTTTTTTCATGTAAACCGGAAATAAACGCCGTCATAACATTTTGATAGCGCTCCTGAATATCAAATTCAGATTCCTCAGCCATTCTATAGTGAAGATAAATATTCAGTTTATCGCCGTCAAGGTTTACAGAGCCTGAAGGCAAAAGCCATCGCTGACCATCCTCATCAACATAATCAACAGGTTCCGGAATAAAAACCCTCATTCCACCAAGATAATCTGACATTTGCAAAAAACCGTCCAAACTTATAACCGAATAAAAAGGAATTTGAATACTCAAAAGACGTTCAACTTCCGTCTTAAAACTTTCAATTCCTTTTTCCGAATAAATTACATCAAGACGATCCGTGCGTCCAAGAGATTTATAAATTGAACCCGTAAATCCCGGCAAATTTACAAGCGCAGCTTTGTTAGTCTTGTGATCCAAAATCATTACATTTGAAAAAAGAATTCTCTCATCAGAATCTTGTACAACAAAAAGCATTCGGACGATGTCATTTTCTTTTAATTCCTCCTGCACAACATTGTGTTTTAGCGACTTTGCAAAGAAAAAGACAAGGGCAACAATTATCAAAATAATAATTGCAATAAAAATCCAGCCTTTCTGTTCATCCCTGATTTTTGTTTTTTTCATAAAAAATCCTGTTTTAATTTTTTGATTCAGTGATCTTTGAACGGTAATAATTCAAAACTTCAGAATCTTCCGGAGTAGCTGTTATGCCTTTAGAAAGAAGATAATCCGCATTTTCCTGTAAAACAGAAAGGAACATTCCGTCAAAATTCAGACTAAAAAGTTTTGAATAATACTGCTCGTTTGTCTGGGGTCGCCCCGGTTCAATTTTATCCGCCAGAAAAAGCACTTTTGCAAGCGTACACATTCCAATTTTTCCAGTCGTGTGAACAGCGACCGCTTCAAGTTCATCTTCATCTGTAATCCCAAATTTTTCTTTCATCGTCACAGCGGCAGCCCGACCATGCAATAGTGAAGGTTTATTTTTTTCAGCATCAGAAATAGGATTTCCGTCACGCTGCGCAATTTCCATCATTTTTGAAGACGAAAAATCCTTGCACATATCGTGAGCAATTCCAACCAGATAACCTTTTTTTTCATCAAAACCATAATGAACACAAATTTTGACACACATTTCTGCAACACGCACGGAATGTTCGTAACGCGATTTTTTCACGGATTTTTCGGTGTATTTTCTGATTTTTTCAAGTAATTTTTCGTAACTCATTGATGTATATTTTTGTAAAGACCTTTCTCTAAAATATAATTGAAAACGACTGTCGGGACAAGATATTCAAAACTTCTGCCAAAACTGATTCTTTCACGAATATTCGTTGAAGAAACCGGCAAAATTGGCTCAGGAAGAACTGTACACGGATATTTAAATTTTTCCCTGTCAAATTTCATCTGAAAATCCCCTTTATAATTTCTTGAAGGCGTATTATGAAAACTGCAGGAATTATGACTTTGAGTAACCTCATTTCGCGGAAAAATTATAAAATCACAGAATTTCGCAATTTCGTCAGGAGATTTCCATTTATCAAATTCTGCGGCAATTTCTTCGCCCATCAAAAGCGCAATTTTTGCAGAAAGCACACCGTCATATTTTTGGCTCAGATATTTTACAGTGTCTACCGTGTAAGAAATTCCACCCCGACGGATTTCACAATCTTCCGCTTCAAAAATATTTCCTGGAACAGAATCACAAAAACGCTGAACCATCTCAAAACGCTGCTGAGCCGTTGCCATACCGTTAATTTCCTTGTGAGGAGGTATAAAAGTCGGCACAAAAAGAACTTTATCGTAACAAAGTTCCTTTACAACAGTATCAGCAAGCATTGCGTGCCCAATGTGAATAGGATTAAAACTTCCGCCAAAAATTGCAATCTTCATTAATTTTCACTTCCAGGATACTGAACATTCTCGTCATCATCATCAAAAAAAGCGCGGGAATTCATAAACTCCGAACCAAACGTTGATTTTTCTTCATTTTTGACTTCAGTTTTACCATCACGGTTTTCAAGTTTCGTAACCAGTTTTACAATCTGAATTCTCGCATCTTTCATTCCAAGATTATTTAAAACTGAAACAGGGATTACCTCAACCGAAGAATCTTCTGCCCTGATTTTTTCTGCAAGTTCTTTTGCCCTGGCAGCAGCACCCGGAACATCAATTTTATTGCACAAAACAATTCTAGGCTTTTCCATCAGCTCATCAGAATAAGAATTCAACTCATTGCAAAGAGTATCATAAGCCGTCAGATAATTATCATCAGAACAGTCAATCATAAAAATAAGACATGAAGTTCTAGTAATGTGCTTCAAGAATGTGTCACCAAGTCCAAGACCTTCACTAGCACCTTCAATAATTCCCGGAATATCGGCAATTATAATGTCACTTTCATCATCAACCCGCAAAACTCCAAGATTAGGAATAATTGTAGTAAAAGGATAAGGCGCAATTTTTGGTCTGGCATTTGTAAAAGCCGTCAAAAGAGAAGACTTTCCAGCATTCGGAAATCCAACAAGTCCAACATCAGCCATAATACTAAGTTCAAGTCTTATCTGCCGCGTTTCACCCGGCTGACCAGGATTTGCATGCCGCGGTGCCTGATTTGTAGAAGACTTAAAGTGAACATTTCCCCAACCTCCGTTTCCTCCTTTCAAAAAAACAAAAGTTTCGTCTTCTTCGCTGCCAGAAAAATCATAAATCAGTTCTTCAGTTTCTGCATCACGAATTGTAGTCCCCGGCGGCACCGGAATAACACAGTCTTCACCGTCAGCACCAAAGCGGTTCCAGCCTTGCCCATCACCACCATTCTTTGCTTTAAAATAATGGCGATGTCGCAATTTAGAAAGAGTACGCAAATTTTTCTTTACAGTAAAAATAACGTCACCGCCCTTTCCACCGTCTCCACCGTTAGGTCCACCGTGAGGAATATATTTTTCACGCCTGAAAGCAACACAACCGTTTCCGCCGTTTCCAGATTTTACTTCAATTAATGCTTCATCTGCAAAATTTATCATACATTCACCAAAATATTTTTTGGGAACCTCTAAAAATTGCAATTTTTAGAGGTATCCTTGAAAACGCGATATTTTAATTCGTTGTATTTTAACAAATTAAAACTCGCACGTTTCTCTAAATAAAGCATTGAAAATGATTTTTTAGAGATACCATTTTTTTCAAACCTGCACAAAAAAAATGCCCGGAAGTATTACAACCGGGCAGTCAGATAAGTAAAACTTATTTACTCAGCAGCTTTTTCTGCTTCAGCAGCCTTAGCTGTTGCTTTTTTTGCAGGTTTTGCAGCTTTTTTTTCTTCAACAGGCTTTACAGAAACAACTTTGTGATTATTTCTTTCGCCGTAAACTACATTACCATCTGCAATTGCGAACAATGAATCATCGCCGGCAATTTTTACATTATCTCCAGGATAAAATTTTGTACCACGCTGTTTAAGAATAATTGAACCAGCAGTAACAAATTCTCCTGCATATTTTTTTACACCCAAGTTTTTTGGATTTGCATCACGACCGTTTTTTGCGCCGCTTCCGCCTCTAGTTCTTCCCATAGTAGTCTCCTTTATTCTTAAGCCAATGTAACGTCAAGAACACGTACCTTTGTGTACTGCTGTCTGTGACCAATAAGACGATGGTAATCTTTCTTTGATTTGTACTTCAAAACAAGAACTTTTTTGTCTTTGAAAGATTCTACAACTTCAACTGTTACTTTAGCACCTTTTACATAAGGAGCACCAACACTGATTTTATCTCCATCAGAAACCAGAAGAACTGTATCAATGTCAATTTTTGTACCGTTTTCAGCATCAAGCTTGTCTACTGTAAGGACAACATCTTTTTCAGCCTTGTACTGTTTGCCCTTAAATTCAATAGTTGCGTACATATAATACCTCTAATTAAAGAATTTTTAGTCTATGTCGCGCTCAACAAAGTGGATAAAGGAAACGAATCCATCTATATTGAACTCATAAGAAGTGCTGGGGAAAGCATAAAACGGGGATTAAACACAATCCTACCTCTCACTAAATATGTAACGATTATACTACTAAAATTCACAACTTCTTTCAATAGCACGTGTATAACGCACAAAATCATGGGAACCTCTAAAAATTGCAATTTTTAGAGGTAACTCTGAAAACGCGATGTTTTAATTCGTGCTATATCAACGAATTAAAACTCGCACGTTTCTCTAAAAAAGCATTGAAAATGATTTTTTTAGAGATACCCTCATATATTTTTTATTACGGGCGTTACGGCACTTCGTACCGTCGCGCTTTTCGCAGTTCCGGCTTTCGCCTACAGCCTTGCACATTCCGCACCAGAACAATGGTGCTTCATACGCGCAAGTCCCGCTCCGCGGCTGCTACAATCGCTAACGCAAAAAAAGACACAAAAACCGTTCTGTATTCCTTGACAAAAACCATCATTTTTTATAATCTGTAAAAACTCAATCTGGTGTGGTACCCAAACGGTAAGGGAGCAGTCTGCAAAACTGTTATTCGTTGGTTCAACTCCAATCCACACCTGTTAAACTCTTCGGTGAAAGCCGGAGAGTTTTTTTTTGCACTTTTTATTTTTAATTTTAGGGCAATGTTAAGGTTACCTAAATAAAGCATTGAAAAAGATTTTTTAGAGATGCACTGAACAAACTGCCAGGGTTCTTAAAAACATACAATTTGTGTGTTTTTTTGGGATGGATTGCGCGCTTAGCAAATTGTGAATTGCAACTTGGAACTGTGCATTTGCGCCCGAAAAATACTGAAAACATAGAGTTTTGTTCTTTAGCTTATTTTTTCTTAAATGTAGATTTTAAAAATCAACTTTAAGGAAAATAAAATGGACAGCCGAAAAAATTCAAAAAAAATCCAGTTTTGTGATTCTAACGGAAAAATTTTAAAAAACACGGAAATTAGTTTTAATCAGATTCAGCACGAATTTTTGTTTGGAAGCAATGCTTTTGTTCTTGCAGAAATTGTAAAAAAGGACGGCGACAAGGCAGAGAAAAATCCTCTTGTGCAGAAATTTCTTGACGTTTTTAATTATGCAACGCTGCCTTTTTACATCGGGACTTTTGAAAAAGATGAAGGCAAACCTATTACTTCTGAAATGAAAAAAGTTACCGCTTTTTTGAACAGAAACGACGTTGTTTGTAAGGGACATCCGCTTTGCTGGCACACAGTTTGTGCCCCCTGGCTTTTAAAATATGACAACAAGACTATTCTGGAAAAACAGATTGCAAGAATCAGGCGCGATGTTGGCGATTTTAAGGGCGAAGTTGACATTTGGGACGCCATAAATGAAGTCGTGATTATGCCTTATTTTGACCGTTATGATAATGCAGTTACAAGAATTTGCCGGGAATACGGACAAATTAATCTTGTAAAAATGATTTTTGATGAATGTCACAAGTCAAATCCTGATGCAGTTTTTCTGATTAATGATTTTAATATGTCAGAAGATTATGAAAAACTGATTGCAAAATGTCTTGATGCAGGAATTAAAATTAACGCAATCGGGCTGCAGTCGCATCAGCATCAAGGTTACTGGGGACTTGAAAAACTGAACAGAGTTCTTACTCGTTTTGAAAAATTCGGTCTTCCAATCCATTTTACGGAAAATACTTTTGTTTCAGGGGAACTTGTACCACCAGAAATTATGGATTTGAACGACTTCATGTACGAAGATGACGCGACAACACTACAAGGTGAAGAACGCCAGGCTTTGTGGTTAAAGGAATTTTATTCTGAAATTTTTGAAAATCACCCTCTGGTAAAGGCAATTACAAACTGGGATTTTTCGGATGGTGCCTGGCTGAACGCTCCGAGTGGCCTTTTAAGGCGTGACGGCACTGCAAAACCAGCGTACTTTACATTAAAAGAACTGGTAAAAGAAAAATGGCATTCACAAGGCAAAATCAAAACTGATGAAAATGGTTTTGCAGAAATTTCCGGTTTTAAAGGAAAATACGAATGGACTGGCAATTCCGAAAAAGGAAATTTTGTTTTGTAATGGAAACCTCTAAAAATTGCAATTTTTAGAGGTAACTTTGAAAATGCGATGTTTTAATTCGTTGTATTTTAACGAATTAAAACTCGAAAGTCTTTAAAAAAGCATTGTAAATGATTTTTAAGGATGCCCTAATTTTTACGAAAACTAACGGGGGCGTTACGGGGGCAGAGCCCCTGTTAGAAGGGGTAGGCCGCAACCGTGTGCGGCCGAGGGGAAGACTTTCCCCGCCTTTATAAAAAAAACACATTTGTAAAAACTTGTAGAAGTTTTGAAATAAAAATATAGTAATGGGAATCCCTGAAAAAGCATCGAAAATGTTTTTTTAGAGATTCACTAATAAAAAGAAAGAGAGCAGAAAATGAAATCTAAAAACAACATTGTGGATATGACGACTGGCAGTCCCACAAAGCATATGCTTGTGTTTGCACTGCCACTTCTGGTCGGAAACATTTTTCAGCAGCTTTACAATATGGTGGATTCTATTGTTGTGGGCAAATTTGTTGGGCCGGACGCTATTGCAGCGGTTGGTACATGCGGTTCAATGAACTTTTTTTTCTTTTCGCTGAGTTCGGGACTGGCAATTGGTATTGGAATTATTGTTGCCCAGTATTTTGGTGCAAAGGAAGAAAAACTTGTAAGAACGACAATAGCAAACTCTTTTTACGTTCTTGGTATTGTTTCCGTTGTAATTTCGATTATCGGCTGGATTATTTGTCCGTACGTTTTAAAACTTTTACAGTGTCCCCTTTCTATTATGCCGGATGCGGTAACTTACATGAGAACGACGTGCTATGGAATTATTTTCGTGGCATTTTATAACGGCGTCGCTTCTATTTTGCGTGCCCTGGGCGATTCTAAATCTCCGCTTTATTTTTTAATTCTTTCAAGCGTTTTGAATCTTGGTCTTGATTTGCTCTTTGTTTTGAAATTTCACTGGGCAGTTTTTGGAGTTGCATTTGCCACTTGTATTGCACAGGCAATCAGCGCAATTGCAAGTTTAATTTACGCCTATTTCAGAAATCCTTACTTTCATCTTTCAAAATCTGAATTAAAGCCGCACCGCCATATTATTCTGAAATCTTTTAAACTTGGCGTGCCTATTGCTTTACAAAACGCATTGATTTCTATTTCTATGATGTCTTTGCAGGGCGTTGTTAATACTTTTGGACCTACGGTTATGTCGTCTTACACCATTTCTATGAGGATTGAACAGTTAGTTCAGCAGCCTTACAGTTCTTTGGGTTCTGCAATTACGACATTCAGCGGACAGAACTGCGGTGCCGGCGATTTTGACCGTGTAAAGAAAGGTTTTCATCGCGGAACTTTGATTGCGTTCATCTTTAGTCTTGCAATTCTTCCGATTTTTGAACTTTTTGCACCGAATATTGTGGGACTGTTCGTTCAGTCAACAGAAACTGAAGTTATCAGGATTGGTTCTACCGGTTTAAGGATTACCTGCCTTGCATATTTTGCACTGGGAATGATTTACGTGCCGCGTTCAATTCTGAACGGCTGCGGTGACACGAATTTTGCACTTATGAACGGTGCAACCGAAGTTATTGGTCGAATTCTGTTTTCTCAACTGCTTACAAGAATCACCGCCATTACGTTGTTTGGCAAGCAGATTACAATCGGTTACTGGGGCGTTTGGATTACAACAGCATTTACCTGGACACTTACAGCGATTGTCTGTCTTATCCGTTACAAAAGTGGCGTCTGGAAAAATAAAAGTCTTATCAGTCAAAAAAAGTAAACTGAAGCTTAAAATCAGAGATGGGGGAAGCAGTTTTTGTTTTCCGATAAATTTGATATCGAAAACAAAACTCGTTAGAGGAGCAACTAACGCACTTTTCCCAAAAAATTAGGGTATCTCTGAAAATTGCAATTTTTAGAGATACCCATTACTTATTTTTCCACCCCGACTTTCACATAATCTACATACATTTTTGCTGGCAGCTGACTTTTGTCAAAAGCCCCACCCCAACTACCAAATTCCGACGAAATAATCATATAATTTATTCCATCACACATTCCGCCATAATGCGCGTCATCAACTTGGGAAGCGTCCATTTCGTATAAAAGTTGACCGTCTAGCCAGAGTTTATAGGAAGTTTCGCCCCAAACAAACTGGGCTATATGCCACTGGTTGTAAAAATCATCAGGAACCTGGTAAAGAGGCGAACCAACAGCCTTGTGAGCGGTTCCGTAAGAATCCCAGTTTATGGTAGTTTTAAAATAATTTGGGCCATTGTAAGGTTCATCCGGGACAAGCTCAAAAATATCAATTTCGGCAGCATCTGTAGCACCATTTCCGACATGCTCTTCATCATTGTCCCCCATAAGCCAAAAAGCATACCAAAGACCAGAAGTTTTATCGCATTTGAATTTGATTTCGTAAAATCCATGGGACTGTTCATAAAGTGTCTGACTTTCAATTGCCCCGGAAAGTCTCTGGCCGTTTTTGTATTTTGCTTCTATTATTAAATTGCCCTGTCCGTCAAGATAGGAACATTCATTACTCCACCAGCCGTGATTTTCCTGACTAGACTGCCTTTCTTCCTCCGAAGACTTTTTCCAATTGGCAGAATTTATTTCATTTCCATCAAAATCATCATAAAAAGTCTGAATATAATTTTTGCCGTCAAAATTAAAGTCAAGTCCTTTTTCAAAAGTGAATTTATATGAATAATTTTGACCATCAAAAGCAAAATCTATTGAATCTGTAGAATTTTCAGAATCAATAACGTGGATTTGCTTTGTTGTTTCCACGCCCTCTATAAATTCTGGAATAATTTTTACCGCATTTTCAGTTCCCTTAATTTTATATTCCAGGCAGGCAGGGTTAAAAGGCGGAACTAAAAGACCTTGGCTAATGGTCACATTTTTGAGGGGATGAGTATCTGTAAAAAGATTTTTTTCATTGGAAATCAAAGTTGTGTGATAAGTTATATCGTTGTAAGCAAATTTTGTTTCCAGTTGAATAAAAAAATTGGTATTTGCAAAATCAGAACCTTTGGAAGAAATATCAATTCTGACATTTTTTGACTCCTCTTTTATATCCTTTTTCAAAATATAATTGCCCCATGTAGCTTTGGACCAGTTAATTTTGCCTTGTTCCTGATTAAAATATATGTTGCCGCAAAAATTATGGGCCAAAAGGTCAAGATTTTCCGGCTTTTCGAAGCTGTAATTTTCCAGAACTATGGACATTGTGTCGTTATCATAATAATAACCGTCAAAACATTCGCGAACATCGCCAAGTCCACCAGCCGCAGTTATAATCGCAGGCTTGCTCTGTGTCCAATTTCCCCAGTTTTTGTCCATCAAAGTAAGGTAAACCGAATATTCTTCTCCAGCAGTTACGAAAGGATAAATAAAGACGTTAGTTTTTTCGTCAGTAGAAATAGAAAAATTTTCGCCATTTTTGCCAACCACGTGAATTTCAACGCGAGTAAACATTGCCCGGTGCTTTTTTTTGATATGAAGTCCGTCTTGCATTGCCTGAACTGTAAGCATTTTGTCGCCAGACTTTATTTTTGGATAATCTTGAGATTTATTTTTTGCAAAAATCCCAGAAACAAAACTAAAAATCATGATGATAAAAATAAAACGCCGCTTAGAATTTTTCATAAGGATATTTTATCACCGGATGTTGAGTTTAGGGAGAAAAAAATAAAGCCGGAGCTGTTACGGTTGCACTCGTATTAGATTTTGTATCCGGAACACTAAAATCAATTCTTAGTGGATTAATTTCTGTAGGAGTAGGCGTTGCTGTTGCCGTAACAACAGCATTTTTAGCTTGTGTCCAATGTTTTTGCAGTGAATGTATATTCTGTGGCATTCGTAAGATTATGTATAAGGAACCTCTAAAAATTACAATTTTTAGAGGTTCCCTTAATAAAAAAAAACTCCGCACATTCTACGAAAACAGAAACTGTTTTTGTGTCACTCTTCCTTCCACCCCAGAACACCGCTTGCGTCATCTGCAAAAACAAGCGCGATTTTGTGTGTGGTTTTTCCGCTTACGCTGTAGCGTTCTGCGTAACCTTTCT
>CAVJCY010000073.1:0-14075 GCA_963648145.1 bacterium
GAGTATAATAAAAATATGGAAAAACTTAAATTATTAATTTGTGATGATGAGCAGAATATCCGTCAAGGATTAAAATGCATTCTCGACTGGGAATCTTTAGGCTATAAAATGTGTGCTGAAGCTTCTAATGGCAAAGACGCTGTAAATCAGATTATAGATTTAAGACCTGATCTTGTAATTCTTGATATAAAAATGCCGGGAATGAGTGGAATTGAAGTTATTGCCGAAATCAAAAAATATTGTTCAGAAAATAAAGTTAATTTTCCAGCCTTTATAATTCTTTCAGGATTTTCTGAATTTGAATATGCCCAGAAAACCATTAATTACGGCGCCAAAGCCTATCTTTTAAAGCCCGTTGATGAAGATCAGCTTCAGGAAAAAGTAATTGAAATTGCAAAAGAAATTAATCAAAACAAGATCCGCAAGCAGGGAACTGAAGAAGTTACAGAACTTTATTCTAAAAAAATTTTGCTTACTCTTCTTACTGATTCAAAAAATGATGGAACGGAACTTCAGCTTCCTTCTGATGATTTTTATTCGGACTGTGAATCTTCTGCTTATCAGTCAATTATAGTTTTTCCAGAATATTGCAAAAAATATAATATTTCTCAGTTTGAAAAATCTTTAGATAATTATTTTTCGTTTTTCAAAAATAAAATCATAAAAATTGAAAATGAACTTCTGATTGTTGTTAAGACAAAAAATCAAGAGGCGGTTGGAAAATGTATTGAGCGCGCCGCAAAATTAAATCCTGAAAATACTTTTATTACAGCGGGAAATCCAGAAACTGGTTTTCAGGGAATAAAAAAATCCTATCAGGTTGCAAAAAGTCTTTATTCCAATCTTTTTTTTCAAAACAATCTTACCTGCATAACTCAAAAAAATATGTTAAAGGCTGAAAAGTCTTTTGATAAAACAATCGAAAAAGAAATTTTAGACAGCTTTATTTTCAGTATAGAAACTTACGATAAGGATTTGCTTGAATCAAATTGTGAAAAGTTACAGAAGTTGCTCATTTTGCTGGAAAATTCTGTCAGCATAAAGCAGGAATTGATTTTTTGCATTATAGAAATAAAAAATATCCTAAAATTAAAATATCCCGAACGCGATTTTACAGAAAGTATTTCTGAAGATTTAAAGGAAAAAATTGTTTCAAACATACTTTCGGGACTTACTTTTTCAGAAATTTTTAAATATTTTCATCAGTTGGTTTTTGAACTTTTGGAAAATTTTAATTTTAACACAGCAGATTCTGTGATTGTAAAAGTGATTGCTTACATAAAATCAAATTACAATCAGGATTTAAAACTTGAAAATTTAGGGGAATTATTCAACTGCAACAGCGCATATCTAGGCAAAAAATTTAAAAAATACACGAATGTCCAGTTCAATACCTATCTTGATAACATAAGAATTGAAGCGGCAAAAGATAAATTAAAAAACTCAGATTTAAAAATCTATCAAATTTCAAAAATTGTGGGCTATACGAATGCAGATTATTTTTTTATGAAATTCAAAAAAAGTACTGGAATTACGCCAAAAGAATTCCGCCGTCAAATTGGCAAAGAAACAGATTAAAACTGTCTTTTGAAATTTGCAAAAAGGATTTTTTATTATGAGCATAAAACTTGAAAACTTAAAAAACGTAAAAATCTTAAGAAAAATCAAAAATACAAAAAACGCACTCTATATTTTTATGATTTTGCTGTGCGTTTTTAGTTTTGCTAGTTGTTCTAAAAATCAAAAAGAGGTAAAAAAAAATGAAAATGAGCCGATTTTTTTTACCTTATTTTCTGCAGATTTAGTAGAACCTTTAAATTTTGATGATACAATTGCCCGCGAAATTACAAAACGGACGGGGGTTTATCTTGATTTTAGAGGATCAAAAACAAATGCTACTGACGATATTGATTTAATGATTGCAAATGATTCTTATCCTGATTTAATTTTTGCAAAAAGTGATTTAACAAAACTTATAGAAGCAAATGCTCTTGTTCCGCTTGATTCTTACATAGAAAATTATGGCGAGAACATAAAAAAACTTTACGGCAGTGAAATTGTAAAACTTCGCAACAGCCTGGAAGATCCTCACATTTATACTTTTGGAACTTATGCAATAAAAACAAATGTTCTTGAATCTTCCGGCAATTTGCAAATTCAAAATGCAGTTTTAAGAGAATATCAGTATCCAAAAATTACAACTCTAGAAGAATATGAAAACATACTTCTTGCGTATAAAAAAAAGTATCCTGTCATAAATGGTCATAAAACGGTCGGATTTTCGTTTTTGACAGATTCCTGGTACTGGTACTTGTATTTATCAAATCCGGGAAATTACGTTATTGGCTACCCAGATGACGGTCAGTGGATTGTAGACCAGGATTCTTTAAAGGCAACGTACAAATTTTTAAATCCTGATATGTATAAATATTACAAGTGGCTGAATAAAATTTATCATGAAGGTCTGCTTGATCCTGAAAGTTTTACACAGGACATAAATATCTGGACGAAAAAAGTAAAGGACGGTTGTGTTTTGGGCACTGCGGCTCCGCTATGGTTTTTCCAGAATCTTCAGTCGGAAATGGAAAATTCCGGCCTTACAGAGCGTACTTATGCTTATCTTCCGGTTACCGTTGATAATAAAACTAAGGCAGTTTCTTTTCAGGATTACGGATTTTCCGGTGGCTGGGGAATTGCAATTACAAAAAATTGTAAGGACAAGTACCGCGCATTTAAATTTTTTGACTGGTTTTGCTCAGAAGAAGCTCAAATTTTAATCAACTGGGGCATAAAAGACGTTCATTATTATTATGATTCAGAAAATATCCGGCGTTCTTTTCAAAATATCAGCGACAGCGAAGGTCTTGGCAAGTGGGGGTATCCTTTTCCAAATGCTGGAGACGGTTATATAGATTCAACTGGCAATACAATAGCAAAATTAAATCTGGAGCAGATAAAAAAATCTTATAACTCAGCCCAAAAAGAAACTCTTGAAGCATATGGAATTGAAATGTTTAAAGAGCTTTTCCCGTCAGAAAAGGAATTGCCTCAAAGTCGTCACGGTCAGGTCTGGCAATATCAGCTCAGTTCAAAAATGTCACAAAAAGTCACTATGGTTGACGATTTTGTAAAAGAAAGCCTCATCAAAATCATAATTGGATCGGAAAAAGATTTTTCATCTTCCTGGAAAAATATGACGGATACAATAATTCAAATGGGCATAGAAGATATCGGAGACGAAATTTCTCGAATGATTCAAATGAAAATTAAACTTTGGTCAGAATAAAGTGCCGTTAAACGTCCTTGATTAGTGCTTCTCTAAAAATTGCAATTTTTAGAGGTTTTCTTTAGTGATTTTCTTCCTTTTCAAAACATTTTTTCTGATAAATGTATTCGTAAAGAATGTCGTCAAAATTTTCATATTTAAAAACTTTGTGGATTTTTGTCACTTTCCACTGTTTTATATTTTCTGTATGCGGGTACGGTTTGTAAAAAAGTCTTTTAGAAAAATGCCTGATTACCGTGTTTTTGTATAAAAATTTCTGATCATTAAAGCGCTGACTTAAAATTTTTTGCGAAGTTGTACTCAAAATAATTGCACTTTCGTCTGCAAAGGTCAGTTTTTTAGTTTTTATCAACTCTCTGCATTTTGAAAAAAGCCCCGTTTCTTTGCATTTTTTTAAGTTAAACAAAATTACGCCCGCATTTATAAATTTTCTGTTCCAAAAAAGAATAATTTTTCCGTAATGATCGCGTGCGGCCGCATATTCCACGTCCGTAACATCTTGATTCCACAGTAAAGTTATGTCTTTGTTAAAAAGCAAATCAAGGTCAAGATACAAAATTTTATCCGGCAGCCCCGGCACCAAATCTGCAAAAAGGCGCAAAAGTGTGTACGGTGAACAATAACACTGTTCGTTCGGGCAGGCTGCAAATTCCTTTTTATAAATGTCAGTTACGTCAATTTTTATAACTTTATTTTCCGCATTATATTCTTTTGCCATTTTATCTAAAAATGCAATCTGGCTGTCACTTATCGGTAGATATTCCGGCTTTATGTGCGAAACGTCCATTGTAAAAAAATAAAATGTAAACGGTTCTTTTGTTTGTGTTCTTAAAAAAATCGAAAGCATTTCTGTAATTGCGCCGTCAAAGACTTTATTATTTCCGCAAAATAAAATATTAATCATTTTTTCCTCTTTTTTATGGGCGCATCTGCCATAAAGGCAGACCGGGCTATTCAGGGTTGGCATTGCTTCGCAACACGCTTCGCGTGCCCTTACTATCCCTTGCGCGTTTACTTCCTAATATATTTTATCAGTTCAATTTCGTTTAATTTACTGCGTTCACACATTGTTTCGTAGACTTTGTCCCGCAGTTGTTTTCTCTGTTCCTTTTCTTTTAACATTTCGTCAGCATAAAATGGTCCGTCAACATAAGTTATCATTTTTGGCTTTTTAGAAAATCGTCTTTTTTGATACGTATTTGTAAAACAAAAAACAGGGCATTTATTTTGAACCGGGTATCTGAAAGATAAATCTGCAAACGGTCTGATTTTTGTATAATACGGCCAGATATGCGCTTCAGGATAAATCACAATGGATGCATTTTGTTCACAGCGCAGTTGTATGACATTCATAAAATTTTTAGCAGCAGTTATTGTGTCTGGCAGCGGAATTGCGCCAAGGTAAGGGGTAACATTTCCTAGAATAGGCATAGAAACATTATTTGGGTGCACAATTACATAAGTGCTGCGCGGAAAACTCACTTTTGAAGGAATAAAAGCGTCCGCAATTGCGTTTGTGTGGTTTCCAAAAATAAAAATTCCCTTATTTTTAGAAACTTTTTTCAAAACTTTTTTATTTACGACTTTGTTTCCTTCATGCAATTTTAAAAAAAACATTGCCCACGGAAAAAATACAATTCGGTACCAGAATAAACGTAATACTTTCCACTTAAAACCAGCGTTTCCATAGTCAAAATTTTCGTCAATTTTCTTTGGATTTATTTTAGCACTTGAGAATTCTTCATTTAATTCATCTGAATAATAAATAATCCGCTGAGTATTTTTCTTATTCTTATTTTGTTTTTTCTGACTCTTCATCTTTTAAATATTCAAGAGGAATTCCGTAAGTTTTTTCGTACATATCTTTATTCATCTGATAATTCAGATTTTTCATGTACTCAATATTTTCTTTTAGAGATTTTTCTGCATCCGGGTAGATAGCCTTCATAATGTGGACTTTATATTCCTGAATAGGAAATCCATCCGTCCCGAATTTTTCTGTATCGCACAAGGTTATAAAACACGGAAGAACCGGAACATTGTTTTGTGCAGCGAATTTATACGCCCCTGCTGTCAATGGACGCGGTTTTCTGTAATTCCACCACATGCCTTGTTCTGCAAAAACCAAGATTTTTTCTTTTTTTTCCAATAATTCTTTTATTGCCGCCATAAATTTTTTCTGAGTAGAAAAATTCTGACTTAAAGGTAAGGTGTTGCAATGTTTAAAAAGGTAACCGTAAAAACCACGGAAATTCGTATAATTTCCTTCACGAATGACGCGCCACAATCTGTGATGCGGAAGATATTTGTCTATTGCAAAAAACAAAGCGAAATTATCAAAAGCATTAAAATGATTGCAAGTAATTATTGCTCCGTTGCCTTTTATTTCCTCGTAATTTTCAAGACCTTCCGGTTGTGCAAGAACGAGAATACCTTTTTTAATCATTTTTTTTACAAAAGTAATTCCAATAAAAGTTGCGATTTTACAATTAATGCGGCTTGATAATTTTTTGTCAGTATAATCAATTTGTTCTGGCAATAAAGGTATGGTAGGAGGGTCTTCTTCAACATCCTTTGTAAACCATCCTTTTCTTTCATATTCATCAATTCTTTCAAGAACCTGCAGACGATTCTTACTTTTTTCTATTGCCATAAACTTTTTTATATCCTTTTATCCTGATTTTTTTTGAAATTCTGTTTAAGGTGTTTTTAAATCCCCATTTGTCAAAGATATTGTTAGTTTCTTTCATAACTACTTTGTGTGTTTTTAAGTAATTATTTGGATTTTCCATATCTTCTTTCATTGTAACGACAAAATTCTTCATCATGGAATCGTCTTTAGCTTTCATTTCTTCATTGTAAGAATCAAGAACGTCTCTCAGCTGAAGATAAAACGGAGTTTGTTTTGCATATTCCCAGAATAAATCTTCGTAAAGGACATTTTCGTAATGCCACGGTCGCCAAATTACTTTGTAGTGAACAAGTTTTAAATCTTTGTCATCAAATTTGTCATTTTTGAATGCGGTTTTATTCCAGCCAAGACTTATCAGTTTTTTATGCTCCTTAAGAAGTACATTTAAATAATCTTCATCTTGAATGATTCTGAACGTATATTTTTCTGCAAGGGCAACAAATTTTTCTGCAATTTTGTCTTTTGTCATCCTCTGCGTGTTCATAAGCATTACTCCTGCATTAAAATATTCTTCAACAGGAATTCCGTAAGTTTTAAGAGGGTAGTCGCGGAAAGTGTCATTCAAAAGCAGAACTTCCTCTTGAGCGGCCGCAACGTAATTATCACCCAAATCAATATTATAAAGTTCAGAAATATCACCTTTTACAATAATATCGCAGTCTAGGTACAAAACTTTTGTGTATTTTGGAAAAATAGACGGAATAAAAAATCGGTAGTAAGTTTCTTTTGAATAATAATCTCTCAGTCTGAAAAGATGTTTGATTTTATCAAGTTCATTTGCCAGTGCAATGAATTCAATTGTTGAATTTTCCGTAGCCATTTTTCGTAAAATGTCACGGTTTTCTTCATTCATATTTGTTGTCAGTATATAAATACTGTACTGATATTCTTTTGACGCATTTGTAAGGAGAGATTTAATTGCTATTGCAAGTAACGGTACATAATTATCATCAGAAGCAAAAAATATAGGGATTTCCCTGTTTGTGTTTTCCATAGTTTCTCAAGTTTATAACACAATATTTCAATAATCAAGTAGATGACGTTTTTTTAAAAAGTGTCAAAGAATAAGGGCAAAGATACCTAAAAATTGCAATTTTTAGAGCTTCCCAATAAAAATTCACAGAAAAATCTTGAGTTTTCAAAAAATCATTTTCATAGATTAAAGATTGTAAATGAGTTATAATATCGGGCATCTCTAAAAAAATCATTTTCGATGTTTTTTTAGAGATGCTTTCGAGTTTTAATTCGTTAAAATACAACGAATTAAAACATCGCGTTTTGAAAGAAACCTCTAAAAACTGCAATTTTTAGAGGTTTCCTATTCAGAATTTTTTTTACAAGGAATTTTTAGATGAGTTACAAACCAGTTGATCCTAAAGTTGATTTTCCAGAACAGGAAGAAGAAATCCTTAAATATTGGGAAACAAATAAAACTTTTGAAAAATCAATAAGTCAGAGAGAAGGGGCCGAAGATTTTGTTTTTTACGATGGTCCTCCGTTTGCTACAGGACTTCCACACTTTGGTCATTTTATTCCGTCTACAATTAAAGATATTATTCCTCGTTATCAGACAATGAAAGGCAAAAAAGTTGAACGCCGTTTTGGCTGGGACTGTCACGGTCTGCCTGTTGAAAATCTGATTGAAAAAGAACTTGGCATAAATTCTAAACACGAAATTGAAGCATACGGAATTGATAAATTTAACGATAAATGTAAGGCTTCGGTTTTAAAATATACATCAGAATGGCGCAAAACTATCACACGAATGGGGCGTTGGGTTGATTTTGATCACGATTACAAAACAATGAATCCTGATTACATGGAATCAATTTGGTGGGTTGCTAAATCTTTGTGGGATAAAGCTTTAATTTACGAAGGTAAGTACATTCTTCCGTATTGTCCGCGCTGTTCTACTGTACTTTCAACTCATGAACTTGCGCAGGGCTATAAAGACGTAAATGATATGACTGTTACAGTCCGCTTTAAAATCACAAAAGCACCGGATGCAATTAATGACCCTGATATGACTAACGGTCATACTTATTTTATTGCCTGGACAACAACTCCGTGGACACTTCCTTCAAACTTAGGTCTTTGTATGGGACCGGAACTTGATTATGTAAAAATCCGCGATAAAGAATCTGGCGACTGCTATATTTTTGCAGAGGCAAGACTTTCGGCATATTACAAAGATGAAAATTCTTACGAAATTATTTATCGTCGCAAGGGTAAGGATTTTGTTGGTGCTCGTTATGAACCGCTTTTTCCTTATTTTTCAAAATATGCAGATTCTGCTGTTTGCGAAGCTGATTCAAAATTTAAATGCACAGAAGGTGCTTTCCGTATGTTCAATGCTGATTACGTTACAACTGATGACGGTACAGGCATTGTTCATATTGCTCCGGCTTTTGGTGAAGATGACCATAAAGTTTTTGCCGGTTCTGGCGTCCCGGAAGTTGAACCAATTGACGCGGAATGTAAATTTACAAAAGAAGTTCCAGATTATCAGGGCAGATTTGTAAAAGACTGCGATAAAGACATTATGGATCGCCTTAAAAAAGAAGGAAAACTGATTAAAAAAGAACAGCACCTGCACTCTTATCCGCATTGCTGGCGTTGTGGTTCTCCGCTTATTTACCGAGGCATTGGTTCATGGTTCGTAAAAGTTGCAGATCATCATGAAGAATTGTTGCGTGCTAACAGTCAGATAAAATGGCAGCCTGCTCATATCAAGGAAGGTCGTTTTGGAAAATGGCTTGCTGGTAGCCGTGACTGGGCTGTAAGCCGTAATCGTTATTGGGGAAATCCTATTCCAATTTGGAAGTGTGATAATCCTGATTGTAAAGAAGTTTTGTGCGTTGGAAGTCGCCAGGAACTTGCAGATTTGAGTGGAACTTACCCAGAAGATTTGCACAAACAGTTTGTTGATAAAATTACAATTACTTGTAAAAAATGCGGTGGAACAATGCACCGCATTCCAGAAGTTTTTGACTGCTGGTTTGAATCAGGTTCTATGCCTTATGCACAGCAGCATTATCCTTTTGAAAACAAGGAATATTTTGAAAAACATTTCCCGGCAAACTTTATTTCCGAAGGTCTTGATCAGACAAGAGGATGGTTTTACACACTTACGGTTCTTGCTGCAGAATTGTTTGATAAACCGGCCTTCCAGAATTGTATTGTAAATGGTCTTGTTCTTGCTTCTGACGGTAGAAAAATGTCAAAGAGCCTTAAAAATTACACGGATCCTGTCGAAGCAATCAATAAATTTGGAGCAGATGCTCTCCGTCTTTTCTTAATTCACAGTTCAGTTGTAAAGGCTGACGATTTAAGATATTCGGACGAAGGTGTTCGTGATGTTTTAAAATCTATCATCATTCCTTGGTGGAATTCTTATTCTTTCTTTGTTACTTATGCAAATATTGATAAAATACAGCCTGATGGACACCTTTTTGATTCAAAATTGCCTTCAAATCCTCTTGATTTGTGGCTTCTGTCTATGACACAGCGTCTTATTAAAAATGTTACGTCAGCTCTAGATGATTATGATCTTTCTGCTGCAATTGACCCGATTGTTGAATTTATTGATGAACTTAATAACTGGTACATTCGCCGAAGTCGCCGACGTTTCTGGAAATCTGAAAATGACGGAGATAAAAAAGAAGCCTACGAGGCACTTTATCTTGCGTTAAAGACTTTGGCTCAAGTTGCCGCTCCTGTAACTCCTTTTATTACAGAAGAAATGTGGCAGAACTTAAAAGTTGCCTGCGATAAAGATTCTGTTCATCTTACTGAATATCCGGTTTACAACAAAAACTGGCGTAATGAGGAAATTGAATTTAAAATGGCAACTGTTCAAAAAGCTGTTTCAATGGGACACAGTCTTCGCAATCAGTTTAATCTTAAAAACCGTCAGCCGTTGGCTTCTGTTGCTCTGGTTACCAGAAATTCAAATGAAAAATCAGTTCTTCAGGAAATGCAGGATGTAATTGCAGAAGAATTAAACGTCAAAAAAGTTGAATTCCACGAAAGAGAAGATGAGCTTGTTGAATATAAGGCAAAGGCAAATTTCCGAAATCTTGGAAAGGAACTTGGTTCAAAAATGAAAGCCGCTGCGGCTATAATTCAGACATTAAGCACAGAACAGATTGAAAATATTATTGTTGGGAATCTTGTTGTAATTGATGTTGATGGTCAGAAAGTTGAATTGAATTCCGAAAAAGTAATTGTTGAACGTTTTGAAAAAGATGATTTGAAGGTTTTGAATGACGGAACTTTAACTGTTGGCCTTGATTCTAAAGTTACAGAAGAATTAAAAATGGAAGGTTATGTCCGTGATTTGATTCGTGGTATTCAGAATCAGCGCAAAGAAAACGGTTATGAAGTTACTGACAGAATTACTCTTGAAGTTTTCGGCGATGAAAAATTAAAGGCATCGTACGAAATGTTCAAAGATATGATTGCTTCAGAAACTCTTGCTTCAAAAATCAATTGGAACGATGCTGTTCTTGATGTAACTGTTGATGCAGATGATAAACAGTGGAGTATAAAAGTTGAAAAAGCTTAACCTTTTTCTGATGATTTGCACTCTTTCATGTTTAATTACTTTTGCAGGCTGTAAATCATCTCCAGAAGCAAATACCGTGGATTCTCTTTTGCTGTTGGATAATAAAAGTTCATTTTTTATTGCAATTCCGAAAAATGCAGACAGAGAGCTTGTAAACCGGATTATCAAAAATAATGTGGACGGAATTTCTGATAAAGATTGTAAATCTGTTGTTGACCGCATAGATAAAATTTACTGTGGCTTAAACAGAACAAAGCGTTCTACAGAAATTCAAGCTTCTCTTTCTGTCAATATTCCAACTGCCTATGTTTCTAGAGTTTTTACTAAAAAAGGTGGCTGGCAAAAATCAAAATATAAAACTCCTTATTCCATAGAGCATGATTTGTATTCATCTTCAGAAATTGACGTGAGCGTTCCGTCGTCTTCAAATTTATGTATTGGACGGGATGTAGAATCCATGCTTGATAGATTTGATGATGTAAAAATAAATGGAAATTTGCAGTCAGATTTAGACGAAAAGGTGTATAATTTTTTAAGGAGTGCAGAATCAGAAATTCATTTTTATGCAAATAACCCCCAATCCTTTTTAACAATTTTAACCGGGACAAATCTGAATTTGCAGTTAAATGAAGTCAGTGGAATTTTTAAACTTGATGAAAATCATGACAATCAATACATTGTGACGCTGAATTTTGTTTTTAAAACTGAAAAGTTTGCGAAGGCTGGACGCGGTTTATTGAATCTAGCTTTTGGGCTTTCAGCTGAAGAAAGTGAATCTGATAAAAATGAACTTGTAATTTCAGGAATAAAAATCAGTAGGGAATCTTTGTTCAAATTATTAGTGATTTAAAAAGTGAGTTTCTAAAAATATTAATTTTTAGAATTGAAAATATAATTATGGGAACCTTTAAAAATTGCAATTTTTAGAGATGTCCTTATAAAAGAGGCGCAATATGGCAGACAACAAAATTATTCTTAAAGCGGAGGATCTTGACGGTTATCTTACAAATGAAGATATGCAAGACCTTTCAAAACTTGACACATTATTTAAAGAAACAATGAAATCTTTTGAACCGGTAGATGAGGAAAAGATTGTTGCCGGCTATGATAACATGGGGCACGTAATGCAGGAAATCTGCAAAAAACATCCTAATATCAAAGTTTATTCTTTTGAAACAGAAGAAGGTGCTCATGCAGAGGCTTCTCATGTAATTTCTAAACTTCGCGATATAAATACAGATCATCAGGAATTTATTTATTACAGCCAGCGTGCATACGAAATGCTTTTTAGAATGGCATATACAGGAAAACATACTGATAAAAAAAGTCATATTTTTGTAAAAACACCGGTAAATTATCCTGTTCAGAATTATGCAGTTCATAAAATTCCTGACATTGAAGACAAAATAAAAAATACAGTTATGTGTGTAATGCTCAGAGGTGCTTTGCTTCCAAGTATGATTATGTCAAAGGAAATTCAAGAATATTCGACTTCCGGTTATCAAACACCGTTTGCACTTTTTAAAATCAGCCGTAACGATCAAAAAAATGAATCTGATATGGAATACGTTCTTGATTTAAATAAATCTTTCTTTAATCTTAAAGAGCTTGATGGTAAAGATTTAATTTTTGCAGATCCGATGAATGCAACTGGTGGTTCTCTTGTAACTGTTGTAAAATATATTCAGAGTCAGGGAATTAATCCAAAATCAATTTCTTTCTTTAACACAATTTCAACATTAAAGGGTAGTATCCGTGTTACACGTGCTCTTAAAAATTGTACCTGTTACACTTTGTGGATGGATCCTATTATGAACGAAAAAGCATACATTATGCCGGGGCTCGGTGATGCGGGGGATCGTCTTAATGGTTGTGACACAAAAGAAACACCTCGTAATATGATTCAGTTGATTGCTGATTATGGACATAACATTTCCGGTTTGTACAGAAATCAGCTTTTCCAGATTGAAAAAATAGTTCTTGGTTAGTTCTGTGTCAAAGAAAATAAATGTCTGTAAAATCTCGGTTGTTTTTCTCATTTTTTTTCTTTTTGTTTTTATTTCCTGTGCGACTAATCTTGCGACTATACCGGGAAGTAAACTTAAGCAAATTGAAAATGTTTATGTGGAATATTTGAATATTGCGGATATTTATTTTGGACTTGAAAAATATGACAAAGCAGAAACTTATTATACTTATGCGCTGTCAAATAAAAAAATCTATTGGGATGCCTACTATAAACTTGCAAAAACTTATGTTTTGCAAAAAAAATGGCAGAGTGCAGAACTATCCTACAAAGAATTATTAAAAAGAGATTCTGAAAATTCTAGTATAAAAGCGTCTCTTGCCTATGTTTATGCTATGAATGGCAATTTTTCGGATTCAATAGCACTTTATGAAGATTTATTGAAAACACAAAATGAAGAGCAGACTTATTTTGAAAATTACCTTTCAATTTTAATTCAAGACAAAAGAGTAGAAAAAGCAGTCAATGTTTGGAATGATTATTTAATGAAATTTCCAGAAAGTAAAAATATAGAAAAATTTACAAAAGCCGTTGAAGCACTAAAAATCCCTGAAACAAAAACTGAAAATCAAGAAGAAACACAAAATTTTCCTGAAATGCCGTAGTTTTTTCGGAATAATACTGCTATTTGCTTTCAATATATTCTCTGAATTTTTCAGCATCTGCTCTGAAGGCAACAATCGGATTTTCTTTATCTTCTTGAGCATGTTCAACAGCCATTTGAGTTTCTGTTAAAAGTCTTTTTGCGCTAATCATTCGTATTGCCCGTGATGAAATTCCTATAAAACATTCAGACTTATCATTGTTCAGAATTTTCAAAATTTCACGATGAAATTCGTCACCCAATTCAATAGCCTTATCTATATTTGTATCTTTTTTTATACAGGCAATACTTTCTTCGCCGACAATGTAAATCATTTCATCTTTCTGAAATTGTGCAGTGATGTAATTGAAAATTTCACGGGTTGCTTTGTCTTCCGCTGATAAATTCGTGATTTTTATAATAAAAAGTGAAAGATCTGATTCTGTAGAAATTGCATTTTCAAGTTCTTCTTCCAATCTTGGAATCAAATTTTCAGATTTTTCAAAACCGTGAATTTCTGATTTTCGAGCTTCTACAATTTTTTCATTCTGTGTGGAAAAATCAAGACTTTCCGAAATTTCATCAGAAGTTTCATTTGGAAAAGATTCTTGTTCTGTAAGTTCTGTTTCTAGATTTGCTGCATTTTTCTTGCTGAAAATTTCATTTTCCTTTAACTCTTCAGAATTTTTATTTTCATCAATTTTAGAATCTGAAAGAATACCTGCAATATCCTTTTGTACTTCAGTATTTTCGGTTTTAGAATTTTTTTCGTCCGGTTCCAGCACTTCTGAAAAATCAAATAAGTTTTTTTCTTCAGAAAAATCTGAATTCATTTCTGTTTTTTTGTCTATTTCTGATATTTTTTCTGAAAATTCTTCAATTTTTTCGGATTTCTCTTCAGAAATATTTTCTAGTATATTT
>CAVJCY010000074.1:0-13942 GCA_963648145.1 bacterium
CAAAAAGTTCCGGGACAAGATTCCACGTACCTAAAGTTGTAATTAAGAGGTTCATAGTTAACTTCTAATTTCCCCCCCCCTATCTAATAATTTCTTCAACAACATAAAAATCCTTTTCTTTTTGTCCAGAAATTTTTATTTTTACCTGTTGTTTTTTCTGAAAACGTCCCAATTCTTTACCACTGCAATTCTTCTTTATAGCCGTGTATTTTTTATTAAATTGTAAAGTAATTGTATTTCTTCTTGTGTCTCGGTCTGTAACAATTGCATCATATTCTCCAGCCTGCACAATTTGTTCATTAACTGAAGAAGCTTTTACAGAAGTTGTTTCTGTTTTTTGAACTGTTGTAACTCTAAAAAACTTTCCGTATCCCAAACCTGTTTTTGCCCCAAAACCAATTTCAGAAAATGCCGTTTTAAAAATCTTATTAATTTCGTCAATTTTTTCAGATTGAACATTTAGATTTTTTCCCAGAGGTAAATATACGCATCTGAAAATAAATCCTATTCCTTTTGGAACAACCAAAAAAGTTACAGGAACAGGTTCTTCTGTTTCTACTGGAAGCGGAGTGTTTTTGTCATTGTTGTAATATTTAGGATAATGAGGATTGATAATATCAACCTTTAATTCAATTTTGTCTTTAGGATATGCATCAAGAAAAATTAACTGACCGCGTTTTTCATTACTCCCAAAATATTCTTCCAATAAAGATTCCGGAACTTTACCATCTTCTCCAGAAATATTTACCGCATAGGCAATGCTCATAACTCCCTTAATTGACGAACTTGGAATATATGGAATCCCTAAATTTCTGTCTAAGGTAATGCCTGTTTCTGTCGGATGCCCAGACCCCAGTCCTGTAACAAATGGTGATAAAGTTTCTGCTTCAATTGAAAAAACTGTAATGCCTAAATCTTTAAGAGACTTTAAATAATTTTCCTGCTGTTTGTGTTTTTTCTGAAGTTCAGTTTTTAGAACAAAATTATTAAAAGATTTTTCAGTCTGCTTTTTTAATTTTTCAATAGAATCTGTGCAGGATGAAATCTGATTATTTTTAGATTGCTCCCATTCAACCATTCTTGGAGAATACAATGAAAAATTACAGGTTGATTTTTGTAATAAAATCTGCTGAGCTTTTGGAATTGGCACTAAATTATTCACTCTTGACCTCTTTTGATTCTTCAAATGCCCGTGCATATCGCTTTAACCATTCAAGCATACGTAAAACTTCTTCCTGAATTTTTATATATTCAGATTGAGAAATAGAATTTAATTTTTCTAAAAATGAAAAATCATCATCTGCACTAGAAAATATTGAAAATTCCTGCTGAATATATTTTTTTAAAACCTTAAAAACAAAGTCTCTTTCTTTTTTGGAACTTTTTGCTTTTAAAAATGCCAGAGTCTGCCCCAATCCATTGGAAAGAATCATATTCGGCATTCCTACTATGAAAGTTGCATATCCGCCTGGAACCCCCTCTTTTTTATAAGTATTTAATTCTTTTAAAGCAAATTCTGCCCTTTTCTGCTGTTTTGTCTGTATTGCCATTTTATTTGCTCTCCTTGTCTGAAGAATGATGCCATGTCAGCTGGAAAATTCCACGACCACAACTTTCGTCACCTGCAATCTGAATATGATTTGCAATCACTTCTTTTGTAACAAAGTTTTTTACCATTTCTGATTTTAAGGAATCTTCTTTTTTGGAATCGCCCCAATGAATAACGGTGTACATAAGTGTGTCTGCAGGTAATTCTTCCTGATAACGCAAAGAACCATCTTGTGTTGTTCCTGTCTTTGAATCAATTTTTATTTGAGCCATTATTTGAGTACAATTTGAAACTCCATAATTAAAAACTTCATCAGAAACTAAAATGAGGCGCTCTGTTTCCTTAAAATAATTTTTAATTTTTTCAAACTCTGTAATCGGATTTTTCTTCTGCTTAACTTCATAATCTTCAATCAAAACAGAATCATCTGAAATATTTCCTGCAAGATTTATGAATTCATCATTTTGAACAGAAAAGTTATTTGAATCAAAAGTAGAAAAATTTGCAATTTCCAGATCTTTCTGCAATCTTTTTATTACAGCAGGACAAGTTATCCAGACAAAAGGTGCAATATTTGACCTCATTGGAAATGCTAAAATTTTTGCATCTGAAACAGAAAGTGAACTTGCATAGCCACCGTCATTAGAAGTTCCAAAAATTGAATCTGTAAGATTATCAAAATCTTTAATCTGTTCTCTTTGAGTTATTTTATTTTTAAAATAATCAAAATTTGCCCTAAAAGCTCCTTTTACGCCACTTGACTGAATCATAGGCCAGTTAGTGTGTCTTTCCCTCTGAATTGGCAAGTCAACAACACCAAGTGAAGAACCACTCCCTGCATGACAAGGGCTTACAGCATACATAATTGCGATTGAAGTATTTTCAAACATATATTTTTCTCCTTTTATTAGTTTATTTTTGAAGTAATGGAATACAAAAGTTTCCAATATTTTTAGAAAAAACAGCACCTGCTGGAATATAAGATTTTGTAGGTTTATGAAAACCAGTTTTTAAATCCCAGCCAGCTGTTGTAATTAACTTTGAAGATGCTATTAAAGCTTCTAAATTTTCTTTAGTTGCCTCTATTGCTGTCAATGACAGAAAATTACTTGAATCAAATTTAAAATCTTCAAGCGGATTTACATCCATTTTTTTATATTTACAAATACGACGCTCTCCACCCAAAAACATTTTGCCTTCAGGTAAAAGCCCCGCATCTTTTGAAATTGAAAAAATTAATGAAACACCATCATTCAGTCTGACATGAGATGACGAATACAACTGTCCTTCTACAGTGTGTTTTTTTGAATCCAAAGCAACTCCTGTTCTTTGCTCAAAAGTTAAAATTTCATTTTGCAATAAAAAATCTTTCTCGTTCAAAACATTATTTTTTGATTTTAGAAAATCCAGCGAAATCCAGAGATTTTTTAGGGGAACTAATTTTTTTTCAGCCCTTGCAAATGGAATATTTTTTTCCGAACTCATAACATAAAGCACATCAAATTCTTTTTGAAAATCTTTCGTTTGAATTATTTTCTGATTTAAATAATTCTTTTTAACTTTAATGACAGAATCTGTATCAAAATACCAGATTTGAGGAGCTTGAACATAAAAACGACCATCCTTTTTTATCATGAAAGAATCAATTTTAAAGGGAGCCTCTTCTCCAGCTTTTCCAATAAGATTTATAAGTGACTCATCTTTTCCTGATGTATAATCTTTTAAATCTATATTTTTCTGCAATAAAACGGTTGTTCTTACAGCTCCTTCAAACACAGAAACTGGTGGAGGAAATAAAGAAACAGCCACATTTTGCCCTGCTGTCATAGGTGTTGAGCCTTTAAAAAATAAGGTATCAATCGGAATAACTTCATAAAAAATACTCATTCAACTTCTCCTAAAAAATTTGCAATTATTCCAGCATCAAAATTATATTCAAATTTATTATCCGGAGTTTTTTGAAAACAAATTCCCGCTAAATCTTTTGTATATTCTTCTAAGTTTTCTGTTTTAGTACCGGAATGAGAAAGTTCATATTTTAAGATTTTTAAAATTGAATTTTTATTATCCTCTGTATCTTCTAACAGTGGTTCAAAAAATAGACTTAAACCTTTTAAATGATACAAGAACGATGTACTTATCTGATTTTTCTGTACCCCACTACAAATATTCTTAAAAGAATCAAGAATTGTTTTTTCTCCGCTAAATGGATTCATAGAATTCCAGTTACAGGAAAAATCTCTGTCCCCACCAGAACGCTTTTTTAATCTGATTGCAAGAGCATTTCTTCCAGTTTTTTCTTTTGCTATAGAATCCAGTACTTTATGAGAATCCTGGATCACATCTTTTAATGATTCTTTGTGATGAGCAATTATGATTGCTCCAGAAATAGAAATTCCTTTTGCTCCATTTCCCAAATGGTAGCCAACCTTTTTTACAGACGAATCAAGTTTTTGTAGTTCACTGCAACCATCTTTTGAATATTGAGCAAAAGACAATGTATAAGATTTTGCAATTTCTTCAGCACAAGTAATCGCATTTTCCAAAGGGAGAACTGCACAAACATCGTCCCCTCCTGCATAAATCAATTCACCGTTTGCTCGCTTTACTGCTGGCTGAACTCCAAAACGGGCAAAATTATTCAATGAATCAGAAACCATCGCATGTAAAGCAGGATTTAAATTTCTTTTTTTAGAGAAATATTTTTTTAAAATGCCGGCCTTTACACTTCCGTTTTCTATTTTTTTCGCTAAGTCTGGGTGAATTATATCTTTATAAGTTGCTTCAAAAGTTTCACCATTAATTAAATCACCCATTTTATCGCCATCCATCAAAAGAACAGCGTAATATTTATCTTTGTCTGTAAAATTAATTCCCTGTTTTTTATAACTTGATAATTTATTTTCAAAATCTACTGACTCATCAATAAAATCATCTTCATCATGCAAATACTGTAATAATTTTTGTTTTTCTTCCCTGGAAAAATCTTCTGGAAGTTTACTTATAAATCTCTTTGCAGCCATTTCTGTAGTTGAAGGAAAGTTTTTACCATTCCGGCTTTTGAATATTTCCCTCAAGATGAAATCTTTTGAAAACCTGTCAGACATAATAGGCAAAAATCTTTTTATTGCACAAATTGCACAAAGTTTTTCATTTTCACGAATATTTTTATTCTGAGAATCAGATTCTGAAAGTTTTTGCCAAAAGTCTTTTATATTATTTGAATAATCCTTTGCAGAAGAATTTTTAGAAAGATTAAAATCATTTAAAACTTCTCGTTCTCCACAAATGCTGCATTTTTCACCATTTTGAGAACAAGGAATTTTTGAAGGCTTATTTTTACCAGAAGCCAAAATGCTTTGAATAAGAGAATGTGTTGATGTATACAGTCTTACATTTTTAATTGGATATGGACTTGCAAAAGAATTTAAAACTTCAAATTCATTTTCAACAACATCGCCCGAAACCAATTTATTTAAAGTTTCCTTATCAGTAAGTTCTGCTAGTTTTGATGACGCCCAGGAGAATTTCCAGAAATCTTTTACCTGACTGTCAAAAAGATTTGCAAAATTTTGATTTGGATTTGCAATTTTTTGAATATAATCTTTTATTCCTGATGAAATATAAATCCATTTTTCCTGAATGCAGGCAGTTATTTCCGACATCATTTCCTGAACTTTGCTATGAGGGCAGATAAAAATAAATTTATTAGGAAAAGCTGCAATTCCTTTTGTGTCTTTTAAAAGTGATTCAAGTTCATCAACTTCTGCTAAAAAGTTTTTTGAAATTTTATACTTTTCAGATATAAAAGAATCAACTAAAGGCTGATTATGCAACGAAGGGTAAATAACATGATCTGGTCCAAAATTTTCTATTACAGAAGTCATGCCTGTAAAAGTCAAATAAGAAAGTAAAACAGAACCTGACCAATAATCCCTTAACTTTCTTGCTTTTGCAATAAAATCCTGTACCGGTGTAATTGAAAAAACAACTAAATCAATCTGATTATCTTCATCCTCATTCAAAGATGAACCAATCGCAGAAACTAAACCTAAATGATGCCACAAAGGATGGTCTGGCATTCGGGTATCGGCCGGCAAAATATCCCAAATTGCACCCAGCCCGCCAATATTTTCCTTTTTTAATCTTCGCTGGAAAGCAAAAAATAAATAATTGTATAAGGCTTTTGCCCAATCTTCAGGAGTATCTTTGTAATTAAAAAAGGCATTTAAAGGTTTTTCTTCATCTGGAAGTATTTTTAATTCTTCATAAGTTTTATCTAATCCTAAATCCTTTTTTAATAATTCTTCAATTTCTGAACATAATTTTTCTATATCAACAGAAGGAATTTTAACTGGCAAAGATTTTTTTACCAAAGGGTGAACGATTTGGGGATTATCAGAAAAATTAATTGCTCCCCCATCTTTATAAGACGGAAGAATTATTCTTGTTAAACTTGAAGCAATGCAGTCTGCAACTTGGTAGTTGTCTTTTTCTGGAACAGATTGAAATAATAATTCTGCAATTTTTTTTGCAATTTCTTCATGATGCGGAATATCAAAAACTTTGCAAACCGGATCATGTAACCAAAGACTAAGTTTATTCTGCCAGTAAATTGAACTCTTTTTTATCATTTTTAGCTCCTGTTATCTCGTTATTTCTGCTAAAAAATCAGTTGTTTTATTTAATAATTTTTGAGAAAAATAGTTTGTCATTTCTTTATAAACTTCCATGTATTCATTTTGTTTATCTTGTTCATGAAATTTTATTGGCAGACAAATTACATAACCTTGAAAACCGTCATCAGATTTTTGGACACCTAAATAAAATGTTTTTGGTCTTCTTTCTTTTTTTATATTTTGAGGAATATTTTCATTCCTTGCTGCAATTGGGCGTGCAACGAGACCTCTTCTTTCAAAAGAATGCTTATTTTCCAAACTTGCTCTTGCACTTTGGTAGGCAATTCCAACTTCAGAAAGTGCATCTTCCCATTTTTCAAATTTTTCTCTTGTAATAAAGAATTTTGATTTATTTGAAATAACTGGGATTTCAAATAATTTATCAGAAACAGTCACTTTCTTTGAAAAATCGTAATTGAATTCTTTTATAGACATTGAACCAAAACCATTTCTGGAACGTCCTCCAATTCCTCCGTATTTAAAAAACATTTTTGCAGCATCTTTTATCTGGTCGGAATATTCAGAATTGTTGATTTTCATAGTTAATGTTATTGAAGTCTTTGGCTTTATATATGAAGAATATTTATTTCCGCGTAAATCTCTGTCATAAGTACATTTTCCAAAAGCCAGATAATCGAGAATGTTAAGCGAAATTTCACGTCCCTGATGAGAAGTCGAAAATCGCTTTCCAATCAATTTTTCAGAAGAAATACAATTTTCCGGCTCCTTTGGAATTGTTAATTTTAGTCGTAAAGATGAAACTCTGTCTGTTGACCCAAAAATGGAATCTTCAATATTTTTTATATCATTTCCATATTGCCAACCATACAAAACTCTCCACCAATATCTAATTCCACTTTTAAAAGATTCAACCCGAAATTCCGCTTCTTTGTCTGCTCCGCCTAAAAATGCTGGTGTAACAAACTCTGCTTTTATTTTTAATTCATCATTTGTTTTATACCTGCTGACATCAATCATTTTTTGCCTCGTTTCTCCCATTTCTCCTCCAAATTATATTGTTCATAATATCAGTCCAAAATGTCACCTTGAGATGCTGAACTAAATTCAGCATGACTTTAATACTTTTCCCAAAAATCAATCTGACCGA
Source organism: bacterium (assembly GCA_963648145.1). GTDB lineage: Bacteria > Spirochaetota > Spirochaetia > Treponematales > Treponemataceae > Treponema_D. The sequence continues at coordinate 7,337 of CAVJCY010000074.1, forward strand.
GCCCGAAATTTGTATTCTTTCCTGCTCCGGTAATTTTGTTCATCCGCAAAAGTCCAATTTCAAATTCTGAAAATTCTCCTTCAATTTTAAAACTTCCGGCAATTCCGCCTAATTCCATCTGCGTTTTCTGTCTTGCTGAGTAATGTTTAAAATCAATCCATTTGAGTTTTTTTTCTGTGATTTTTAATGCTGGCGACGGAACGTATTTTTGTTCAATTTCGTTTTCTGCAATCTCCCCGTAAAGAGAACAGAGTGTTTTTGCCCTGCGGTAAAGGCAGTTAAAAAAATCCCGGGCGGTAAAATCTAAAGAAAACCTGCCATGAACTTTAAAACGAAGGGGAGATTTTAATTCTATCAGGATTTCGCCAGTTTTTAGATTTTGTTCTGGCTTATTGTTATCTATACAAATGTAGGGGGGGGTATTAACTAAATCAAGATGATTCTGGTCAATTAAAAGATTTTTCTTATTTGCAATTACGCTTAGAATTTCAAACCTGCTTCGAGCCTTAAAAATTCCACTCTGACCTGCACGAACAAAAGAGGCGTAAACATATGGAAGATAATCAACCGCCTTTCCAAAAAGCGTTAAGACAAAAGAATACTCCTCCACAGGATTCTGCCGGTTCAATTTTTCTACGCTGAGAGAAAACGGATGCGAGCCCTTATTGCGTCCGGGCAATGTCTGGTTTTGTTGCGGAAGACAGGTTTCAAAAATGTAAGAATAAACGCAGGTTTTATTGTAAAGACATTCTGTGCAAACAGAAGTTTTAGAAATGCAGCACATCGAACGCAGGTTCTTTCCGAGCATGCTGCGCATTACAAAAAGCGGATTTGTGTCTATGTATGTTGTCTGTAAAAAATGTAAATTAAATGCGACCTGTAAATACCGAAGTTCCAAATTTTTACTCACTATAACGTTTCATTAATGAAAAGTTCTGAAAAAGCATTGAAAAAATTTTCTCAGAGATACCTTAATTATAGTACGACAAACACGTTTTAGCATTTTTTTTCGCTCATTTTCTTCAATCCCCACTTCCACTTTTATAATGGGAACCTCTAAAAACGCGCAGATATCTCTAAAAAAGCAACGAAAATGATTTTTTGGAGATACCCTAATTTCTCCCAAATGGAAATTTTTTGAGCCTAAAAAGATATATTAATCAAAAAAATATTGTCTTGAAAAGCAAACAATTATAAAATCAACTCATAAATTAAACAGCTGATTAAATTATTAGTAAAAAACTGTAACTCAGCACTTTCTGTGCTGCCGCTAAAATGGAGTTTTTAAAGGAGTTTTATATGAAAAAAACATACAAAATTGAAGTTGATTGTGCAAACTGCGCTCAGAAAATGGAAGATGCTACAAAAAAAACTCAGGGCGTTGTTAATGCTGTCGTAAATTTCATGACTCAGAAAATGGAAGTTGAATTTGCGGACGGAACTGATGAAAAAACGGTTATGAAAGCCGTTCTCAAAAACTGCAGAAAAGTAGAAGACGATTGCGAAATTGAATTTTAGGGAACCTCTAAAAATTGCAATTTTTAGAGGTAACGAAAGAAAACGCGATGTTTTAATTCGTGCTATATCAACGAATTAAAACTCGCTGGTATCTCTAAAAAAGCATCGAAAATGATTTTTTAGAGATACCCTTTAACCTACCCTAAATTACCTTAGCACCAGAAAATTCAAATCATCAGATTTTTTTCCAGGGAGAATTATTATGACCAGAAAACTCAAAAAAATGCTGAAGCGGATTATCGCTGCATCTATGCTTTTTATCGTGATTAATGCACTTTCCGTGATTTATAAAAAAATTACCGGGAACTCTTTTAATGAACTGGCATTTGGAATTCCTCTTCTTGTGCTTTCGCTCATAAATTATCTTGTTATCGGCTATGATATTCTAAAAAAAGCTGGAAAAGGAATTATTCACGGGCAGATTTTTGACGAAAATTTCTTGATGGCAATCGCTTCGCTAGGTGCCTTTGCCCTGGCAATTTATGAAAAATCCGGTGATTATAACGAAGCCGTTGCCGTAATGCTTTTTTATCAGGTCGGAGAATTTTTCCAGAGTGCTGCAGTCGGCAAAAGCCGGAAAAATATCAGCGAACTTATGGATATCCGCCCAGATTACGCAAATATTGAAAAAGATGGAAAATTGATTCAGGTAAATCCTGAGGAAGTTGAAATCAGCAGTATTATTATCGTTCAACCTGGCGAAAAAGTTCCGCTTGACGGCGAAGTCATAGAAGGCAAAGCAAGTCTTAACACAAGTGCCCTTACCGGTGAAAGTCAGCCGCGTGAAGTTTCTGTCGGCGACCAGATTATCAGCGGATTCGTAAATCTTTCGGGACTTCTTAAAATTAAAACCACAAAAGCCTTTGGAGAGTCCACCGTTTCTAAAATTCTGGAACTTGTTGAAAATTCCACTTCACGCAAATCAAAATCAGAAGCTTTTATATCAAAATTTGCAAAAATTTACACTCCTTTTGTTTGTGCAAGTGCCTTAGTGCTTGCAATTTTACCGCCACTTGTCAGCCTGATTTTCCTTAAAATAAATCCTGAGTGGGCAAAATGGATTCACCGTGCACTCACTTTCCTTGTAATTTCTTGTCCTTGTGCGCTTGTAATTAGCATTCCTTTAAGTTTTTTTGCCGGAATTGGAGGTGCAAGTCACGAAGGAATCCTCGTAAAAGGTTCAAACTATCTGGAAACACTTTCAAAAGTCAACATTATAGTTTTTGATAAGACCGGAACTTTGACGGAAGGTGTTTTTGAAGTTGATGTTATGCACAATCATGACTGCGCAGAAATTGCCGAAGATGACCGTTTAAAGCTCATTGAATACGCAGCTCTTGCAGAAAGTTCTTCCAACCATCCGATTAGTAAAAGTTTGCAGAAAGCTTACGGCAAGGAAATTGACCGCACTAGAGTTACGGAAGTTGAAGAAATATCAGGTAACGGGATTAAAGCCAAAGTTGACGGAATTTCTGTTGTTTGTGGAAATTCAAAACTGATGGAAAAAATGAAATTTGATGTCCAGCCGTGCAAATGCACAGGAACTATAATTCACGTTGCTATTGACGGAAAATATGCCGGGCACATCATAATTTCTGATAAAATCAAGAAAAATTCACCGCAGGCAATTACTTCTCTCAAGAAAAATGGGATTTCAAAGACTATTATGCTAACCGGTGATTCTAAAAAAGTTGCCGAACAGGTTGCCTCGGAACTCAAAATTGATGAAGTTTACAGTGAACTTTTGCCAGCCGACAAAGTTTCGCACGTGGAAGATTTTATAAATCAGAAAAAAATGAACGAAAAGCTGGCGTTTGTTGGCGACGGAATTAACGACGCTCCGGTACTTTCGCGATCAGACATTGGAATTGCAATGGGCGCAATGGGAAGCGATGCCGCAATAGAAGCTGCCGACGTTGTTCTTATGGACGACGATCCTCTCAAAATCGCAAAGGCAATTAAAATTTCAAGAAAATGTCTCAAAATCGTTTACGAAAACATTATTTTTGCACTCGGAGTAAAATTCTCCTGCCTGATTCTGGGAACTCTTGGAATTGCAAATATGTGGATTGCAATTTTTGCAGACGTTGGAGTGATGATTCTTGCAATTCTGAATGCCATCCGTGCATTAAACGTAAAAAAACTGTAAAATCGCGGTATGAATTATGATTCTGTGATTTTAGACATTGACGGCACAATCTGGAATACAACGCCAATTGTTGCCGTTTCCTGGAATAATGCAATTAAAAAACTTGGACTTAATGTAAAAACCGTATCTGCAGAAATCCTGCAAAAAGAATTTGGCAAAACCATGGATATAATTGCAAGTGATTTATGGCCGGAACTTTCCGATTCTGACCGCAACAATCTTCTTGAAATCTGTTGCAAAAATGAGCAGGCAGATCTTATCAAAAATCAAAAAGACATTACCTACCCCAATGTTATAAAAACGGTCAGGGAACTTTCCTCAAAAATTGATTTTTATGTTGTTTCCAACTGTCATGCCGGCTACATTGAACTTATGCTTGAAAAAACTGATTTGAAAAATTGCGTAAAAGATTTTGTTTGCTTTGGCGACAATGGTTTTTCAAAGGCAGAAAATATAAAACTTATTGTTCAGCGCAATCATCTGAAAAATCCCGTTTATGTTGGCGACACGCAAGGGGACTGTGATTCGTGTGTTCTGGCAAATGTTCCGTTCATTTGGGCAAGTTACGGTTTTGGAATAGTGGATAAATTTACTCATAAAATTGCAAATTTTGCAGAAATCAAAAATATTCTGTAAAAAAAATTGTAAATATTAACTTTTCGCGATATAAATTAATTTATGGAAAATGATTTTTGTGAAGATTTTGAGGTATTAAATTATTTTGAAGATTCTTATCAAGAATATTGGAAACAGCAAGTTCTAAGAACAGACTGGTCAGACGCAAAAATTCTCGTAAAAATTCTTGAAGACGGAACCTTTTTTGAAAAATTTGGAAAAACTGCAAAACTCCTGCTGCTTGCTGACGGCGAAACTCTGATTTCTTATTGTGCAGCCACTTCTGATGGCGAAGTAAAATTTCTTTTCACTTTTCCGTCTTACAGAGGCAAAGGCTGCGCAAAAAAACTTTTAGCATCGCTATAAAATTGTAAAAATGTCAAAAGATTTGCGGTAAACCGGACACTTTCGTCCACGCCCACAAGTTTTCAAAGTAGCGAAAATTTATTTTTGTGAGTTAAGATTCATATCCTGAACTTCGGCTTTCCAGTCCGCAACAAGTCTTTCCGGTTCCAGGGGCACGGCATCTCGCCCCCATCCCAAAACCCAGCGCAAAATAGGGGCATATTGATTGTTATCAAACTGAATCACAGTGCCCTCTTCCGTCTGCTGCATTCCCGGATTAGCACCCCAAACCCGCTCACTTGCAAAACTTTCGGCATAACTTCCCTTTTTTAAAAGAATTCTGTAAGTAAGCATTTTTCCGTCGGGGTCGCGGTAACAACCAAAAGTTCCCGGCGTCTGATTGTAATAATCAAAATCTTCCGGAAGTTTAAATTTTTGAGAATCCTTTCTGATTGTCACAGACTTTATACGCGAAAGATTAAACTGCTTTCTTTTTTTATCTTTTAATGAATAAGCCCACAAATCCCAAATTCCGTTATCAAAAATCAGCTGATAAGGTTCAAGACCATAAGTTACACAATCTTTGCTACCGGCTTTTTTGTAAGAAATCACAATCGGATAGTCAATTTCCATCGCGTGATAAATATCATTCCAAACTGAAGGCAAAACTTCGCTTGACGGCGCACCAAGAAAAATCACACGCGAAGCAATTCCTTCTTTGCCGGAAAGTTTTGCAGTCAAGGCATCAGATTTTTGAACTTCATCACAAAAATGATTTTTGTTAAAATTTTTAGAATCCTTTTTTCCTTCAGTTTCTTTTACAAGTTCAGAAAGCTGATCCACGATTGCCTTGGCATCATCATAAACCGGCGTGCCTTTTATACTTTCCATCAGATTCTGCAAAACATTGATTGCTTTTAAATTTTCAGAACTTATAACGCCAGCCGGAATCATCAAAGCTTCTTTTGAAGAATAAAAATATCGGGAATTTTCATCTTTTACGAGTGGTGCAATCTTCTTTAAAGTTTCAATTCTGCGATAAACCGTCGCCTGACTAATGTCAGTTGCCCCCGCCACCTGCAATTCCTCCTGAATCTGCTTTACAGTTAATCGCCGGCCGGAAGAAAACAACTGATCAAGATAATTTAACTGCTCATTATGACGGATAACGTTGCTGCCATCACCCAATTTTTTCTGATTTTCCATCTTTTAAAACCGCCTAGATTTTAAATTATAAATCAGAAATTGCTTTTTTTAATCTATTTCTTCCGAAAGTTTTGATTTTCTGTTATCCGCAATGCTTACTCCACTGTAAACCGAACCACAAATTACCGCACAGGCAAGTGCCTCGCAAAGTTCACTCGCAATTCCAGCACCAACCACGGCAAGATAACCAAGCCCAGACATCCCGATTGAATCAAGAGCCGCACGCATATCAGCACCCTTAAAAATAAAAATGCAGCCGTAAACTAAAAGCGTATGACAGAAAGTTGCAATAAAACCGGTAAATACCGCTGCAACCGGTCGCGGAAATCCCGGAATTGCCATCATCAACTTCCAGAACACCCATGCGATTAGCGCAAAAATCATTCTTGGCAAAATAGAACACAAAGGATTTACAAACAAAGGATCAAGAACGCCCGTCGGTGCCATTGCTGCCTTAATCAAAGACATCAGACCAAACATAAAACCCGCGAAAATTCCTTCTGGAAGTCCCACAATAATTGCAACAAGTGTAACCGGAATTGGCAAAAGCGTAATGGAAATCACCGGACTAAAAGCAATAAATCCGAGGTTTGTAAAAGTCATAACAACAATAAGTGCCGAAAAAGCACCCGTAAGTACAAGTTTCTGTACAAGAGACATATTTTTTGTAGAATTCATAATTTTCCTAAAATAAAACTGCTAAAGGGAACCTCTAAAAATTGCAATTTTTAGAGGTATCTTTGAAAACGCGATGTTTTAATTCGTTGTATTTT
>CAVJCY010000075.1:0-6194 GCA_963648145.1 bacterium
ATTGATGAACATTTTAGAAATGAATTAAATGATGTTTATAATAATCAAACTGTACAAGAAATAATAAAAAATCACAGACCGCTTGTATTTAATGAAAAAGAAGATATTTCTCTTATGAAAGATATTAGTTCTGTCATAACAGAAAGTGAAGTTTTTGCTCAAAATAATGAAACTTTAGGGAACGTTCGTGTTCGGTTCGGAAATCCTAAACATAGCGGTTTAAGCCATATTATAAAAAGAAGAATGGATAAACTTATAGAACATAACGGACTTACTTTAGAAGATGCTCAAAAAGAAACTGCTTCAATTATTTTTCTGGCAGTAAAAAACATAGCAGAAGCACCTGCAACAAAAGAAACTAATGGTCGATATGCAATCTATAAAAACGGAATAAAAACAGCTATCGACACTGATAAAAACGGAAAATTTATTGTAACTGGTTTTGATTTTGATGATACACAAAAAGAAGCAACAGACGCCATAATGTCGGTGAACGCCCATTATGGATACGCACCTGAGTTTCTCGAGATATACGCTCAAGTGGGAGCTGTCTATGCTTCTCTGACTAATAATATAGTTCAACAAAATTCTACTGTCAATGAAAATTCATCTCTTGAACAAATAGAGCTTTTACAGGCTAGTGAAGCTTTGAAGAATATGCAATTCTCATCTGAAAATTGGGAAAAACTTATTCATGTTTTAAATGAAATAAAAGAAATAAGCGGAAATGAAAATCTAAAAGTCCCAACAAAAGCAGAAGTTGAACAAAATATAGAGAAAAATAAAACTCAGTCACCACTTTCTAAAAATCCAGTTGTGGAAAATCAGAAAGTGGACAATATAAATGAAAATATTCAGCCATCTGAACCATTTGATCTTTCAAAAGTTGTTTACGGTAAAACTGTAATTCCGCCTTTTACAATTATGATAGACGGTAAAATGCAAAATGTTGAAAATGCAGTTGTTTTAGGTTACGACAATTCAAATCATAAATATCTTTTGCAAAATGGTGAAGAAAAAATTTCTCTTGCAAGAATGACATTAAATAAAATCTTTAAAAATGAAACTGTTCAGGAACAACAAATTCAAGCAAGTAAAAAGCCGGAAATAAAAAACGCGGAAGGACGTGCAATCGTTTTTGCAGACAAAGAACGAGGAATTACAGGAACTGTAATTCCTGAATTTTCAATGATTACATCTCATGGCTTTGAAGATTTTAAAGATTGTGTAGTAACAAAACATAGTGAAGCGGATAATTCTTATACTCTTTCAAATGGCGAAAAAACTCTTGTTGTTGATAAAAAGACTTTTGAAGAATTAACGGCAGAAGACAGATTCAACAAAAGTTATGATGAAAACAGTTCTATCAAAGATAAAATGCTTACCCGTCAATACAAAGATTTTTTTGAATTACGTGATAATACTTCGTATAACTTTATTCATAATCTTTCTGTTTACTGCAGAAATGAAGCAAATTCTCCAGTTGATGCTTTAAAAATTTCAAAACAAATTGTTGAAAAAATGTCAGATTCTGAAAAGGCAAAAACTAAGAAGTTATTAAAGAATTTATGTCACGAAGGTGAAACTATAAACGAGTTTTTAATAAACGCTTATCACAATGCAATAAAAGAACAGCCATTGAATGAAGAATATATTAAAACGTATCAGCCACAAGAAAGGATTACAGTGCCATTTTATGACACTGTTTCTAGCAATGGTCAATATGTTGACAATAATCCGTCTCTTGAACGCAAAAATAAAAATTATAATCTAAAAGTTGGCGACACCTTAACAAATATAAATATTTCACAGGAAAAACTTTTTAGACACGGAAAAGAAAATGTCCATTTTGATGAATTAAAAGTAATTTCTGCTTCCAAAGAAGGCAATTCAATTACTTTAATGGATTCTAATAAATCATTTATAGAAGTTCCTCGTGATACATTTTTAGCATCTTATACAAAGCAACAGGAAAAAATAATCAACCAGGAACAAAAAAATCAAAATAAAAATTCAATACAATTTTCAATTTCAAGATAGAAAATGGAGGAGAAAAAAATGAATGATTGGCTAGACATTCCGGTTGTAGAGGCAATGGAATATTTTGGAGGCGTTCTTGCAACAGCTTCTAAATGGGCTTCTATGTATGCAGGTTTATTTGGTTTAGTAGGTCTTATATGGTCTGCTTTTAAAGTTGTAAATTCACGAATGACAGTAAAGGATTTATGGTGGGACTCACTTTTTAAGTGGGTAGGATTTTTACTTTTAATGTCGCTTTATCCTGCAATTACCGCAGGATTTGCTAAAATTGCTAATGAAGTAGGAATGAAAGCCGGAGCTGGAGAAACTGCTATTGTTACGTCATTAACAGATTTAAGGGATAATTTAACAGATGATTTAGAGGTTCAAAAAAAGTGGGCTCAGGAACTTGAAGTTGAACTTAGTTCAAATTTTGAAAAATTAGATTTAAGTGGTGTAAGCTTTGCAAACAGCAATTCTTATAATGAATATATGGATAAAATTGAAGATAGAATTAAATTTAGTTCTATCAAAGATAAAAACAAAGCTAATGATTTAGTTAAAGAGTACAGAAAAAAATCAAAATCAAAGCTTTTATTCTCTGGAACAACTCTAAATGCCTTAGAAAGTATTTTAATAGAAAAAGAAATAGACGGCAGCGAAGGGGAAAACCTAACTAATTCGTATACAAAACTTAATATTTGGCTAAAAGATGCAAATGGGGAAGATTCTTATTATCTTTCTCCATCTGCAATGATGCGTATAAGTTTATTAAATTCACAAGTTATTTGGGAAAAAGAAAATACACGTTTTAATACTAACAAAGAAGCAATAGATAAAGATCCTGATTTGAATTTTTTTCAAAAAAGTCTTAGCAAAATGGCTTTAAGTTTTACTCGCTTATGGGAATTAGTTTTATGTTTGATTTGTTGTTTGATAATTATTCTTTCAACAATATTTTGCATAATTCAATATACAATGACAATTTTCGAATACACAATCGTTGTAGGAATTGGAGCATTATTTTTGCCTTTAATGCTTTTTGACGGAACAAAAGATATTCCAAAAAAGTTAATTCCTGTTTTTATAAGTTTTATGGTAAAGATGATTGTAATTACAATCTGTATATTTTTTGTTTTTTATCTATTCATTGAAAACACCATGAATCAGATTGGCTCTGACGGTGGAATGAACCTTATTGTAGTTGCAGATGTTTTATTTAATGGAATTATAGCTTTTATACTTACGCAAAATGCACCAAAAATAGCACAGACAATTCTTACAGGTCAGCCACAACTTTCTATGGGAGAATTCGTACAAGCAATAGGAACTGCAGGGGCAACTGCAGTTGGAATGGGAAAGACTGCAGTTGGAATGGGAAAGGTTGGAAAAAAAGTTACAAGAGGTGCTGCAAATGCAGGAATAAATACTGTAGGAAACATAAATCGTGGCGTAAAAGAAATGAAGGCTGCAAGTAAAGAAGCTGGCTCTGGTACATTATCATTGGCAAAAGGTGCAAAAAATGCAGATGGAAGTCATAAATTTACAAGTTCTGAAGCACGAAAAATGGCAAATAAAGCAGCATTTAAAGCAGGTGCACAAGGACTTGCACATGGAATGTTTGCAAAACCTGTCGGTGATTTAGTAAATAAAGCTAAAGAAAAAGGAAATTCGTTCTTGCATGGCAAAACTTCTATTATGCCTGATAAATTAAAACAACTTGTAGGAATTGATGGCGGTTCAGGCGGTGCTGGCGGAGGAAGCGGAGCAAGAAATCCGCACGAAAAGCCACACGATTTTATGAACGGAAGTTTCAAAGAGGATGAAAAAGGAAATAGAACAAATCTTACAACAAAAGAATTTATTTCTGAAAAAGGAAAAGAAGGTCAAGAAAAAGGTTTGGAAATAGGACAAAATACTGCACTTAAGGCTGTAGAAAAAGCTGAAAAAAGAAAAAATGCAGAAAAAAATGCAAAATCTTTACCTACAAATATTTCTGGCGGAAAAAGGGCTACAGAACAGTAAAAATAAAACAGGCTGTCCAATTCTTTTTTGGTCAGCCTGTTAAGGGAACCTCTAAAAATTGCAATTTTTAGAGATGCCCTTAATTTTATTGCTCCCATAAAGAATTTTGCTTAATTTCTTTTCTTTTAATTTCCGGGTGCAAAATTAAGTTTTTAGTTTCTTGAACTCTGTCTTTTAGAATTGTGCAAAGTATATTTTTTCTATTCGCCGGGAAATCTCCATTTTGAGAAAAAATGTTTTCAAAAGTTATATCTATTTCATTTAAGTTTTCAAAAGGTAATTGACTGCAATAATTATCACATGGAAGTCGTTTTATTTGTTCATTATGATTTTTTGCAAAAGGTTTAGATTTCAAGTTATAAAAAAGTGTTGCATTACCCGATGTTAGATTGCTTAATGCTTCATTCAGAAACATAGATGTTCCTGTATCAAAAACAGGAGCTAGACCTTGCCATTCAAGAGTAAGAGGATTTCTGATAAAACCAAAATTATTAAAATGTCTGTCAGTATTTGCCATAATACTATCAACAACCATCATGTTACAAATTTGTTTTTCTATTTCAGGAATATTTTTCATTCCAAGAATTTTGCAACAATTTATTAAATGGTTGTATTCTGATTCATTATTGCTTTTGGGTTGAATTTTTCTAATATGCCATGCACTTATAAGCTCAGTGTTAGTAGTAATAAAATTTTTGCAGGCAGAAAAAAATCTTCCTTCATTTTGAACAATTGAATAGTCAACATGAGGAATATTAAGACAATCACAAATTTTAGAAGCCAGAACTTCATTAAAAGGTTCTTGTACAAATGGGCCACTTCCGCCTTTTAATAAAACTCTCTCTCCATTATCTATAATCCATTTCTTTTTCAACCAGCCATCAGAAGTATTATCAGGAGAAATAAGACTTACATTTGATAAATCTTCTACATCAAGAGTTCCAAATAAAGCTTTTCCTACATCTTCTGAAAAAGCATTTTCAAAGAAATTAACATCTTCCCATTTTAAATTATTATTATATGGTTTTGCCCAATAGTGATCTGAAAGACTTAATCCATAAGATTTAGTTACAAGCTGTTCAGAAGTAATATTACCCAGAAGTTCAAGTGCATCTGTGAGATTTTGGCGACTTGCAGGAATAGCCCTGTTTCTCCACCACTGTTGAAATTGTTTTGTTTGAGAAGTCCCGCGTTCAAATTCTCTAAAAACACCAACAGGAAGATGTTCCTTATTCAAAATTTCATTTACTTTAGAGATTTCATCATATTCTGTTTCAAAAGAAAGAACTGGTATATTTTTGTGATAGAGAAAATATAACATAAAAACCTCCTGAACAATGATAATATCATACAACAAAAGAGAAATGAAATCATTTTAAACTATATTGTAAAACATACATAAAAATATTAAAATTATTACAAACAAATTTCAGAAATAATTCTACTCGCCCGAAAGGAATTGTTTTGAAAGACAAAGAAGAATTTGCACGTAAAGACCCCGATGCACACCATAGAATATATTGGCTTGTCATTTTAAATTGGGGAATTCCTGTTTTGTGCATATTGATTGGCATTTTTATTACAACTCAAAAATTTGCTCCCTTAATGAATTATGATGAGAATGTTATAGGAAAGCCATTATTTACCTTAAAAGGCGGTTACAGAATATATAATCCTTTAATTTTTCTTTTAGGAATGTTTAAATATTCTTTCAACGAAGTTTATTCCTATTACTTTTTTCAAGTAATTCCGCCAACTTTCATCGGTTTAGTTCTTGCAATTTTAATTTTTGTACTTACAAGCATAATTGTTTCAGCTCATCAAAAAAATCAGCATATACACGGAACTTCAAGGTGGGCAACTGTAAAAGATTTAAAAAATTTTGGAATGTTACAAGAATACGGAGTTGTCTGCGGAGAACTTGCAAGTGCAAACGTCGGTTATCACGTAGATGCAGAAAAAGCAAGTTTAACGCTGGATTTACGAAAAAATCCAATTACAAAAAAAGTTCATATTGCTCCGCTTGTGTGTCATTCAGGAAGAACAAACACTTGGATGATAGCGCCTACACGAAGCGGGAAAGGTGTTTCAGCTGTAATTCCAACTTGCATAAATTACGGAGTTCCTTATTGGGCAAAAGACAAAAAGAC
>CAVJCY010000075.1:6255-9205 GCA_963648145.1 bacterium
AAAGGTCGTGGCTCAATGGTTATTTTTGACCCGAAAGGCGAAAACTGGGACGCAACAGCAGGCTGGAGAGCAAAGTTTTCTACGTGTCTACCTTTTAGACCTCTTGATCCAGATGGAAATACCGCTCACTACAATCCAATACACGAAATTCCCGACAGTCCTAGCGAAGCGTTTTCTTGGGCAGATATGATTGCAGAAATTTTCTTTGGTGCAGAAAACGCAAAAACAGCAAGTGACGGAGCAACTCAATATTTTAATAACACTGCACGTGATATTTTTGCAGGCGTCGTAATGCACGTGCGTTTTTCTAAAGAAATAGACTGGAAAGACAAAAATCTTTCTACGGTTCTTGATATATTCAGTCAGGCAAGTGAAGAAGGTGAAAAACAAGGAGATGATGAAGAAAGTGGTGGGTGTGGTTCTGCAATGCTTGCACAAATGAGAGAAAATGGAATTCATGTTCGTGATGACGGAACCGAAAATAAAGATATTCATGATTTAATTGTAAAGGCTGCAAACAGAAGTGAAACTCAAACTCCTAAAGAAAGAGCTTCAACTTATTCAACGGTATTTTCTAAAATCAGCTTGTTTCAAGATCCGCTTTTAGCACAAGCAACTGCATATTCAGATTTTTCCGTTGATGATTTTATTGACGGTGTAAACGGAATAAGCCTTTATCTTATTGTTCCCTATAATCATATAAAACGAATTAGCCCTGTATTCAGAATGATTATTACTTTTATGATTAAAAAGTTTTCAAGCGGAACGACAAATGCAAATTCTGTAAAACTAAAAATTCCGTGTCTTTTCCTTTTGGACGAATTTCCTGTTCTCGGCTACTTTCCTGATATTGCACTTAATGCAGGAATTTTAGCAGGTTATGGCGTTACGTTCTTTATTGTAAGCCAGTCGTTAAATCAGATTGTAGACGTTTACGGAGAAAATCACCCGTTCCTTGATCACTGTAAGACAATCATTCTTTACGCTCCGGGTAACTTAAAAGATGCAAGGCAGTTTTCTGAAACAATCGGTAATCGTTCTGTTTTGCTGGATAATATTTCTTCCAGCGGAACAAAATATCAGGTAGGTTGGAATAATATTTCAAGAAGTTCGCAGGAAACTCAGGTTAGTCTTATAAATGCAGATGAGCTTATGAAACTTGAGTTTAACCGTGCAATTATTTTTAATCAGGGCATGCCACCATACAAAGGTAAAAAAGTTGTGTATTACGAAGACCCACGCTTTAAAAACAAAACTTTTAAGGAAGTTCCAACAATGGAACAGATAAAAGCAAAATTAAAAAAACTTCCCAGCCACAAGAAAAAGCGTTTTATAAAAGCAAAAACTGATGATTTGCAAAATTCTTTACAAGTAGCTCAAAAGAAAATTGAAGCTGTTGAAATAAAAAAAATTATACCAAGCGATTTTGATATTTTTGATGATAAGGCAAGTTAGGGGAATACTATGAAGAATAATAAAAAAGATGATTTTGTAAAATATCAGGAAGTAACTCAAGTTCGGCTTACAGACCAGCAGAAGAAAATTCTTAACGCAAAAGCGGCAGAACAGAATACAACAATCAGTGAACTTATTCGTCAAGCAGTTATGAATTATATAAATCGCAATATGAGCGATACAGAAATAGTCCATGCTTCACTTGTAGAAAACAGTCGCAAAATTAAGTATTTGGAAAATAAAGTTGAACTGTTGGCTTTAATCATTATGCAACAGACAAAATATTTAATGAAAGTAATGCCACAAAAACAGATTAACACAGAAAATCTAGTCGAAGTTGAATATAAAAAATTTAGTGATGATTGTATGAAAATCTTAAAAACAAATCACGGAGGAATATTAGAAAGTATGATTTTAGATTTGTATGAACAAGGTGGGAATGATTAAAAATGGCAAGTCTTGACGGCTTTGGACAGCAGGTAAAACAAGACAAATGGATAAGAAACCTCTTAGATGATATGAGCCGTATTGTGCCTTATCTTGAAAATCCAAAGGTAACGGATATTGCTATTGGAATTGGCGGACAACTCATAGTTGAAGGAATTGGAATGGGAAAAAGTTTTACAGGAATATATTTTACTGATGAAGAAACCACAAGAATTATTCACGCAAGTGCGGCAATTCTTGGTGTAAATATTGACCCTGCAAATCCTGTTGTAGAAGGCGTTTTGCCACTTCCTAAGTGGAAAATCCGAATAGAAGGACTTTTACCACCAAGAGCGTCATCAAATCCGATGTATGTTATAAGACGACCTAGCGACACAGTTTTTAGTTTGGAAAGTTATCTTGAAGGCGGACGAATGACACAGGATCAATACGATTTAATAGTTCGTCATATAGAAAAACGAAGCAATATTGTTGTCGGTGGAGAAACAGGAAGCGGTAAGACAACTTTATTAAATGCAATCATAGATAAAATGATTGAATTTACTCCTGATGACAGATTTTACATTGTAGAAGATGCAAGCGAAATAAAGTGTCATGCAAAAGATGTTTTTAATATCTGGGCAAGTGGCAAAGACTGTCTTTATGCAGTAGGTGCGGCTTTAAGATGTAATGTTTCCCGTATCATCTTTGGAGAACTTCGTTATGGTGATGTTTCAAATGAACTTTTAAAAGCCTGGAATTCAGGACATACAGGAGGAATTACTACAGTTCACGCAAACAGTGCATTAACAATGATTTCAAGAATACGTGATTTGCTTCGTGAAGTAATTCCGGGTGAACTGCCTGATGTAGCACAATCGGTGCAGCTTTTGATTCACATGCTTCCAACAAAATCCGGCCCGATTGTAAACGAAGTTGTAGAAACTCAAGTAAAACAAAATTCTACCTTTATGGAAGAATTAGAAAACAATGGATTAATCTAAGGGGGTGTAATAAAAATAAAATAATTTTTTGTACGGTATTGAATAAATTATGTAAAAACGAAGAA
>CAVJCY010000075.1:9308-13867 GCA_963648145.1 bacterium
AATTTTTAGAGGTGTCTTTGAAAACGCGAAAAATAAAATCACAATTTTATTAAAGGAGTAAAGTTTTATGAAATCAAGCAATTTGCTTAAAACAGAAAATTCTGCAGTATCAAAAATCAAGTCGGTTCTGTGTTCAAAATCATTCATTGTATTTTGCATTGTTCTTTTAGCATCTGTAACGCCAATGTTTGCAGAATCTTCAGAAACAATCGACACGCTCGACAGTTGGGGAACAAAAATTCTTGATCTTCTTAGTGGAACTTGGGTAAAGGTAATTCTTCTTGTTGCTCTCATAATTGAAGCAATCGGAATGGTTATTGCCGGTCAGCAAGGTGGTGGCGGAGCAATGGTAAAGAAGTTTTTGCCATGGATTATTGGAACTATTGTTTTGTTAAGTGCTTCAGGAATTGTAAGTTACTTTGCTTCAAATTTACATTTTGAAGTTTCATTTTTAATTCCCTCTGTTAGCACTGCTGCACTTGTATAAATTTTTAAAAAGAATTCTATCTGTTTCTTTAAAAAATACTTAATTGAAGCAGATAGATTTTTATTAAAGGGAGAAACAAAATGAGTTCACTTATAGATTATTCAACGCCAGTACACAGAGTTTTACTAGAACCAAATCAGCTTATGAAAATTGGGCTACTGCCAGCTATGTTTATTTTAGTATTTACGATTGTTTTAATGAACATTGTAAGTATTTGGTGCATATTTGTTGGCGTAGTTCTCTATATAGTTGCCCGGATTTTATGTAAAAGTGACCCTTATATGCTGACAATTTTATTTGACAGATTGTTTCAGCCAAATATATGGAGGGCGTAATGAAGATTCCATTTTTAGATTTTAGTAAAATTTCAAAAGAAGCTCAGAATCAACTTAAATATATTTTACCTTATTCTTTTATAATTTCTCCAGGTATTTGTCTTTTGAAAAACGGTGCAATAATGACAACTTATCAGGTTGAATATCCTGATTTAGAAAGCTCTTCGATAGACAGCGTTGCTTCTATGGCAAATCTTTTTAATCGTAGTGTAATGACTCTTGCACAAAATGAAGGCTGGGCAATTTTCTTTGATGCTAGAAGATACAAAACAAAAGAATATCCGGCAGGAGAATTTTCAAATCTTGCAGGCTGGCTCATAGACCAAAGACGTGCAGAAAATTATCACAATTATGGAGAGCATTTTACCACAGATTATTACATTACATTTTGCTATCAACTTCCAAATGATTTAGAAAATAAAGCAACTTCTATGTTCTTTAAAAATAATAATCAAAATAAAAAATCGGATAAATCAGATAAAAAGAAAAAAGGCTTATTTCACTCCACAGAAAGTCTGCCTGAAGTTCAAAAAGAAATAGAACTCTTTTTAGATGAAGTTGAAAAAGTTATGGGAACTCTTGCAACAAAAATCTGGTGTCATCGTTTAGATGATTCAGAATTATTTTCTTACATTAAGAACTCTGTTTCGTTAAATAAGCAGGATTTAATTTATCCCGAAGGAACATTTTTCTTTTTAGATAATTATTTGTGTGATATGGACGTAAAGACTTCTATGCCATTAAAAATTGGTGAATATTATGTTCCTGTCATGAGCATTATGGACTTTCCTAACCGTACTTACCCTGCAATCTTTGATCGTTTAAATCGGCTTATGACAGAGTTTAGATGGACTACACGCTTTATACCGCTTTCAAAAGAAACTTCAGCAAAAGAAGCAGATAAATACCAAAAGCGTATGTATTCTTCAAGAAAAAGTTTAATGACAACTTTTACAGAACTTGCAGCTGATGTTCAAATTGACCGTGAAAATCAAGGTGCAGTTGAAATGGAAAGTGAAGCAAGTCAGATTATGGCAGACATTGCTATGGGCGACTATGTTCTTGGATTTTATACTTCAAGTCTTATGGTTTGGGATAAAAAAATTCAAAATGCAAAAGATAAAGCCCGTAAGGTTCAGCAGACAGTCCGCTCGTGCGGTTTTTCTGTAAAAGAAGAAACATTCAATAATATGGAAACATGGCTAGGAATGATGCCCGGAAATGTTTATTCAAATATCCGCCGTCCGCTTATTTCAACTAAAAATATGAGTAATATAATTCCGCTAAGTGCCGCCTGGCAGGGAATGTTATACAACGACTTTACGCTTGAAACTTGCGGAAGTGCAGTTCCTCTTGTTACCTGTTCAACGAGTTATGGAACGCCATTTTTCTTAAATTTGAATGTGCGTGATGTCGGACATACTTTCGTATTCGGACCGACAGGTGCAGGTAAATCAACTTTATTAGCGTTGCTTATGGCGCAGGCAACAAAATATAAAGATGCAAATATTGTTTGTATAGACAAGCAGCTTTCCAGCCGTGCCTTTATGGTTGCTTCAGGTGGCGTTTATGTTGAGCCGGGTAAAGATGAAGTTGCGTTCCAACCGTTGAGCGAACTTTTGAATCCTGATAAATGCACAGACACAGAATACAGAGAAAGTCTTATGTGGTGTCAGCAATTTATTGAAGGACTTTTAGCACAGCAAGGAATTGACACTGATGCAGAAATGAGTAAGGCAATTAAAGAAACTTTAGTTTTACTTTCACACAAAGATATATCTTCGCACGATTTAACGAGCTTTCAAGGATATGTAAATTATTCAGATCCGCAGACAGGAAATAATACAATCAGAACTGCATTAGATCCTTATTGTTCAGGCGGTGCGTTTGGTTCAATCTTTGATTCTGATAAAACTACATTAAATCTTTCAAAACTTATGACAATAGAAATGGGCGGACTTATGCGACTTTCCGAAAAAGCAGTTGCTCCGGCTTTGATGTACATTTTCCGCTATCTTGAAAAACTTTGGACTGTTCCAACAGGTGCAAAACAACCTCTTACATTCTTATTTCTTGATGAAGCCTGGCTTTATTTACAGCACCCGATTTTCGCAGGATTTTTGCAGGAATGGCTTAGAACTTTACGAAAGAAAAAAGTTTTCTGTATTTTTGCAACTCAGGAAGTAAGTGCTGCAAGCAAATCAAGTTTAAGAGATACAATCGTTCAGCAGTGTTTAACAAAGATTTATCTTGCAGATGAATCGGCTTGGAGTCTGGCAGAAAGTTACCGTGATTTTGGTTTAACAGACAGTGAAATTGATTCAATCAGCGAAGCAACTATGAAGCGTGATTACTACTTCAAAAATCCAAATGGCAGCCGAATGTTCACGCTTGATCTTGATGATTTTCAACTTGCTTTAATTTCCAGCGACCACGAACTTTTAGATAAAATTGAAGCGGAATATGGAAAAAATACAACAGAAGAACTTGCATTTGAAATTTTAGATGCAACAGCAGAAAAGTATCAGAGTATTGGTAAAAATCCAAAATTACTTGATTACACTAAATACAAGCAAATGCTTGAAAATATGGGAACCTCTGAAAATTGCAATTTTTAGAGGTAACGAAAGAAAATGCGATGTTTTAATTCGTGCTATTTTAACGAATTAAAACTCGCCGGTATCTCTAAAAAAGCATCGAAAATGATTTTTTAGAGATAGCCATATATAAGAGCAGGAGGAAAAATTATGAAAAAACTTTTTAGAAAATTATCAATTTTAGTAATTACTTCTATTTTATTTTGCACGAATGTTCATGCACAACTTTTAGGAGCAGTTAGTACACTTCCTGGAAGTATTACACTTGATCCGTCCAGTTGGCTTACCGCCCTTGATGATTTGTACGCAACTTATGATATGGTAACAAATACAATCACTCAAATTGAAAATCAGTATACGCAGATTCAGCAGGCAATAGAAAGAGCTAAAAGTATTGACTGGTCAAGTATAAGTTTTGACGGAGATTTTGACATCAGAAATGATATAAAAGACGCAAATAAAAAAGTAAACAAAATGCTAAATTCTGCACGTACAATAAAAGAATCTCTTACGACTTCCTGTATAAATGCAGGGGGAACTCAATATTCTCTTGCAGATTTATGTGGAAGAGGAGCAGACGGAAAAAATATTTATACAGCCTTTCAAGATGTTACTGAATATATGAGTGCAAATATGAAGATTGCAATAAATCATTTAACAGAAGAACTTTCTGAAGAACAAAAAATAGCAATTTGGAAAAAATATGGAATCAGCCCTAAAAATTATATTTTTGTTCAACAAACAAAAGCGACTTTACAAAATAAAATTAACGAAGCAATGGGAATTGCAACTGAAGAAGCTGAAAAATTTCAGTATGAACAAAAAACTCAAGAAACAAATAATATTTTAAAAGCAGTTTATGAAACTTTAGATTCAGAAGGAAATCCAACATCAGCAGCAACACAAGAAGCCCTAATGCACCTTTCAACACAAATGGTTTATGGTTTACTTGATGCAAAAACTGCAATGGATAGAGTTGCAGGTTTAATTGCTAATAATCAATTAGCCGAAGAAGCCGAAAAGCAGGCTTTGGCTGATGAAGAGCAGACAAATAATCAGATTGATGAAAACAGAGCAAAAAGATCGCCTTCCTGGTTTAAGTTAAAATAAGGGAACCTCTAAAAATTGCAATTTTTAGAG
>CAVJCY010000076.1:0-13810 GCA_963648145.1 bacterium
TTAAAACATCGCGTTTTCAAAGATACCTCTAAAAATTGCAATTTTTAGAGGTTCCCATAAAATTATTTTAAAATATAGGCTGGGTAGGAATTAAAACTTTGAGATTCTAAAACACTTTCTGGAATGCCGGTTTTTATGGACGTTGTTTTGTTAAAAATTGAAGTGGTGATTTTATTAAACCAGGAACTGAAATTCCATGAAGGTTCGT
The DNA here is from genome assembly GCA_963648145.1 of bacterium. Taxonomy (GTDB): domain Bacteria; phylum Spirochaetota; class Spirochaetia; order Treponematales; family Treponemataceae; genus Treponema_D. The sequence continues at coordinate 209 of CAVJCY010000076.1, forward strand.
ATTTCATTTCTACGACTTTAATTCCTGGTTTGCCGATGGCGTACGAAAATGAATTGAGCATTTCTTCGTAACTGCCGATGTGGTCTATGAGTCCGAGATTTTTTGCTTGAGTTGCCGTATAAACGCGACCGTCTGCAATTTTGTAAATGTCGTTAAAACTTATGTGACGGTTTGCAACAACGATGGAACAAAACTGTTCGTAACATTCGTCCCCGATTTGCTGGAGAATTTCGCGCTGTTCGTCGGTGAGAGGTTCGTTGTAATTGCCCATATTTTTGTTTTTTCCTGAATGTATTGTTTCTGATTTTATTCCGAGGTTTGCAAGAAGATCAGAAATGTCAATTGATGTGCCGGAAATTACGCCGATTGAACCAGTGAGTGTGTTGCGGTTTGCCCAGATTTCGTTTGCGGCACAGGAAATGTAATAACCACCGGAGGCTGCCATGGGTCCCTGATAAACATAAATTTGTTTTCCGCTGTTTTTGTATTCAAGGAGCGAAAGATAAACTTCGTCTGCCTGGTAAACAGCACCACCGGGAGAATTTATGTAAACTGCGAGCGCGACATTTTTTGAATCTTTTTTGAGCTTTTCGATTGTAGTTAAAATCCAATCCTGATTGTAAGTTGAGTTTGATTCTTCGATTGTGCCTTCAAGATAAACAGAGGCGATGTAAAGATTTTTATATTCTTTTGCAACTTGAGGATCGTAATTTTTGTAATTGTAATTAGAATCTGGTACGATTGTGTGTGGCTCATTTGTGCTTGAAATAAAATAACTTCCGAACGATGCTGCAAGCACGACAATAATCATTATTATGAGAATGACAATTCCGGATTTAAATTTTTTGTTCATTAGGCTAAATCCTCCATTTTTAAGATTCCTGTTTCAAGAGCTTCTTTCATCAAAGCGTGATATGCGTTAACAAAACTCATCTGCATGTATGGCGAAATCCAGATGAAACCAATTCCGCAGGTGAGGCTTGCAAGTAAAATCCAGCCGATAAAACTTAAGTACATAACGAAAAGTTCTGTTTTATGTCCTTTTGTGATGAGCTTACTGATGTTCAATGCTTTGAAAATTGACATTTTAGGATATTCACAGATTATAAAATTGTGCATGGAGTAGGCTATTGATTTTACAATTCCCGGAATTATAAAAAGAAGTGCCCAGAAAAAAATCCAAAGTCTGCGCCAGATATTTGCAAGAATTGCACGTCCCCAAAGCGTAAGGCTTTCGATAAATGACGAAAATGAAATTTTTTCTGGTGTGCGTGACATTTTTAAAAGCACATTTGTTGCAGCAACAGTAAGAATTGTCGTAACAAGGAATTCAAGAAAACTTAAAAGGTTTGAAAAATAACCTTTTGGTAAGCTGTTTTCAAGAATTTTCTGCATTTCGGCTGTAGTTTCGGCTGTAGTTTCGGCTTCAATTAAAAGCGGAAAAGTTTTGATGCAGGCATTGATTGCTGGAAGCTGAAAGAGTGACAGAATTAGTCCTATAATGATGGACATTAAAACCGGAACCCCCCAGCGGCCTTTTAACTGGATTTTTGCAAAATGTTTGTATTTTTTTCGATCAAACAACATTATTTTCTCCTTATAAAAATTCCGCGTTTGCGGCAGCACCTTTTTTAGAGATGCCCTTATATACCTTTTAGCATATCACGATAATATCTTTCTTCAATCTGATTTAGCGGAATTTTACATTCTGTAAAAATTTTCTGAATGATATTTCGGCATTTTTTTACGGTCTGCTCGTCATTTTCGGATTTTATAATTTCAATTTCCAGAAAATCACCGAGTGGCGGAACCGTACAAAGTTCAATGTGGGCATTTTCGCCGTCTATAAAAAAGTTCCATTGTTCAACGGATTTTTGTTTTTTGAGGCTGATTTGAGCTCCCACGTCCCTAAAAAAAAGATTTAGGGCAGAATCATCGTCAAAAGTGAATTCATTTTCTTCGTTTACTTCAATTTCTTTGCCGTTCGAAGATTTTTTTAATTCTTTTCGCTTATAGGTAAAGTAAAATTTTGTTGAAATTTTGCCGTTAATTGTCAGTTTTTCCTGGCGAATTCGTGCGGTAACGTAATTTTGAAAGTTATTCTGATTTTCTTGATTTGTATTTTGTGAAGATTGCTTTTGCAAACGGTAGTAAGTGTCATTTTTTTGAGTGTGACCGCCGTAAACTGCAATTTTGTTTAGAATGTCTATAACTTCCTGGCGGTTATAAACGTGGGCTTTCATTTCTATTTCGTAATTCATTTTCGTTATTGTAGTGATTTTTGAAATGACTGTGTATAATTTATTTTATGAAATTGATTTGCGGGCCAATGGCTACACTTTCGCACCCGGCATTTAGAATTCTTGTAGAAAAATTTGACGGTTGTGATGAATATTTTACGGAAATGATTAACGCTGGTACGCTGATTACAAACGGTCCTTTTGAAAAATATTATCTTGATGCGACTCCCGTACCACAAAAAATTGTCTGGCAATTAACTTCAAAAAATACTCCGCTGATGATTCAGGCGGCGCAGAAAATTATTGAACTTCCGGGAATCGGGCTGGATTTGAACATGGGCTGTTCTGCACCGGATATTTATAGAACCGGAGCGGGAATTGGCTGGATGTTAAAGCCTATCTCTGAAACTGCGGAAATGGTTCGCGGTGTTGAAAAAATTGTGGAAGAATATAATAAAACTGCGCAAAATAAAAAAAGATTCAGTGTAAAACTTAGGCTTGGAGATGATAATTTTACTGATGATTCTTTTTTTGACTTTTGCAAAATGCTTGTTGACTGTGGTGTTCAGCTTTTGACGCTTCATCCGAGGACAAAAAAAGAAAAACTGAACCGCCCCGCCCGCTATGAATATTGCCAGAAATTAAAGGAAAAATTCCCTCAAACGCAGATTTATTTAAACGGAAACGTTTGTGATGAAAATTCTCTGCATAAAGCACTTTTAAAAGCTCCGTCTGTTGATGGAATTATGATTGCCCGGGCGAGTGTTCAAAAACCGTGGATTTTTAAAGAATTGAAGGAAAAAACTGACGGAAACTGTGCCGAAAATGTAGGTCAGAAAATTCTTGAAGTTGATATGCAGAAAATTGCCCTGGATTTTATTGCTGACGTGGAAAAATATCAGCCAGTTGAATTCTGGCAGACAAGATTGCAGCGTTTTTTTGGAATGTTCTGTATGAATTTTATGTTTTCCCATTATGCTCAGACTCAGTTTTTAAATGCAAAGGACAATGAAGATTTAAGAAACCGGATAAATGATTTTTTTGAAAAATGCCCTGAAGAAAAAATAAAGGCTATCTCTAAAAATTGCAATTTTTAGAGATAGCCTAAAAAAAATGAAATTTGACGAAAAATCCGGGGGTTTTAGGGGGCACAGCCCCTTAGGAGAAGGGGTAGCGGAAGACCGCAGGGCTGGAGCGAGGGGAAGACATTCCCCTCCTTTATTAAAAACAATCTTGATGACTAAAGAATTGATTTGTGGTAATTTTGGGTATCTTTAAAAATCATTTTTAATGCTTTTTTAGAGAAAATATTAATTGAGCGGCACATTCCCGTGTCGTAAACAGAGGTTTAAAATGGCAAAAGAAAAAGACACTCATGCATGTACATTGGACAAAATTATTTCTCTTTGTAAGAGAAGAGGTTTTGTGTATCAGGCTTCGGAAATTTACGGTGGACAGGCTGGTGCCTGGGATTACGGCCCTTTAGGAGTAGAATTTAAACGCAATATTCAGAATGAATGGTGGCATTACATGACGCAGCTTCATGATGATGTTATAGGTCTTGATTCTGCAATATTTCAGCATCATACAACCTGGAAGGCTTCTGGTCACGTTGATCACTTTTCTGACCCGATGGTTGACTGTCTTGAATGCCAGGCTCGTCACCGTGCAGATAAATTAATTGAAGATTTTATTGCCGCTAATCCGGAAATTAATCCTGGAAAACCTGTTGATACAATGACTCACGAAGAAATGAAAGCCTTTATTGACGCAAATATCAACTGTCCGACATGTGGTTCTAAAAACAGAAAATATACAGATGTCCGCGAATTTAATCTTATGTTCAAGACTTATCAAGGACCAATTGCTGATGATTCTCATTTGATTTATCTTCGTCCGGAAACTTGTCAGGGAATTTTTACTGATTTTAAAAATATTGTTCAGTCAAACCGTATGAAAGTGCCTTTTGGCGTTGCTCAGGTTGGTAAATCTTTCCGTAATGAAATTATTTTCAAGAATTTTATTTTCCGTACCTGTGAATTTGAACAGATGGAAATGGAATATTTCTGCAAACCGGGGACTGAAGATGAAACTTTTGAACGCTGGCGAAAAGAACGTTGGGCATTCTATTTGAAGTACGGTATTCCAGAAAATCAGTTAAAGTGGCACCATCACGATAAACTTGCGCACTATGCAAAAGATGCCTACGACATTACTTATAACTTCCCGATTGGTTTTGAAGAAATTGAAGGAATTCACTCAAGAACTGATTTTGACCTGTCTCAGCATATGGAATATTCTAAAAAGGATATGTCTTATATAGACCAGGAAGATGGAAACAAAAAATATATTCCTTACGTTGTAGAAACTTCTGCAGGTTTGAACAGAAACTTCTTGATGTTCCTTTGCGAAGCGTACGAAGAACAGAATGTTGCGGCTGAAGGTCAGCCAGATGATTACAGAACGGTACTGCATCTTGATCCTCGTCTTGCACCTGTTACAGTTGCAGTGCTTCCTTTGATGAAAAAAGATGGACTTGCAGAAAAAGCAAAGGAAATTCAGCATTTGCTTAAAGAAGATTTTGTAACTGATTTTGATACTTCTGGAACAGTGGGTAAACGTTATCGCCGTCAGGATGAAGTTGGAACTCCATTCTGCGTAACTGTTGATTACGATACAATTCACGAAAATATGGAAGATGATTCGTCAAAGAAAAATCCTCTGTTTAATACTGTAACAGTTCGTTTCAGAGATTCTATGGAACAGGAAAGAGTTTCTCTTGATGAACTTGTACCGTTTATTCAGAAAGCAATCCGCAATTATAAACCTGTTGTAAGAACTGACAGATAGAATTTTACAGGGGAATGGTGTGTAAAGAATGCTGTTCCCCATTTTTATTGTTGAATTATGGAATATATTCGTTTAGGGAAAACAAATTTACTGGTTTCTAGAGTCGCTTTTGGTACTATGAGGCTTCAGGATGACGATAAAGTTGAATCTGTTGCGTCTGTTATCAGAAAAGCGTATGACATGGGAATCAATTTTTTTGATACAACAAGAAAATATCCTGAAAGTGAAAAACTTTTGGGAGATGCGGTTTATGACATTCGCGGAAATATCGTACTTTCAACAACGTCAGCTTCAAAAACTGCCGCTGAAATTCAAAATGATATAGAACAGAGTCTTTTAACTTTGCACTGCGATTATGTAGATTTATTTCAACTTGAAACTGAAGATTTTCTGCCAGTGGAAGGCGGAGATGACCGAATTTACAGGACTCTGAAAGATTTAAAAAACCGTGGACTTGCAAAACATCTTGGAATTGTGACTACAAATCTTGAAACTGCGCAAATTGCAGTAAAATCAAATCTTTTTGAAACAATTCAGTTCCCATTTAATATGCTTTGTATGGAAGACTCTGCTAATCTTGTAAAACTCTGTGAAGACAATGACATAGGTTTTATTGCGATGCAGCCTTTGTGTGGTGGGGTTGTGGATAATATTCCTCTTGCACTTGGATTTTTACATCAGTACGAAAATGTAATTCCTTTGTGGGGCATAAAAAATCAGGAAGAATTAGACCAAATTCTTTATTTTAATCAGCATCCGCCAGTAATTGACGAAAAATTCCAGCAGGATGTAGAAAAACTTCGGGCATTTTTTAATTAGAGGTGAAAAGTTTTGGGGAACCTAAAAATTGCAATTTTTAGAGGTAACTCTGAAAACACGATGTTTTAATTCGTGCTATATCAACGAATTAAAACTCGAAAGGCTCTTTAAAAAAGCATTGAAAATGATTTTTTACCAGATGCCCTTAACTTTGCCCTAAATCAGAAAATTATTGATATCAACTTCTTCTGTGCCGTCAGAATCGTGAGCTTGATGATTTTCAATTTCACCTGCATTCTGATGATTGGCAGAACTTGTTTCTGATTTAAAGGAAGTTGCAGGATTTTCTGCGTGTTTTTCAGCCGGATTCTTTTTGTTAACTTCGTCCACAAGTGCCAAAATGTCTGACTGTTCACTTTTTGTAAGAATTCTTGCAATTTTTGTGTCAGTATGATTTGTTGTGATTATTTTATTAGAACCGTCTGCATCTTTTTCTGTAAGTAATTGTACAACAGGGCATGTAGGATCTGAAGGATTTACATCAATTACAATGGCAGCCTTTCTGTTTGAAAGATAAACATAAGAACCAATCGGGTAGAGCGAAACTGTGTGGAGCAGTGCCTTAATAATCTGCACATCGTAATCATGATTTTTATTTTGCAGAAGTTCAACGATTGCCTCAAAAGTTGAACGTTCATTTTTATAACTGCGTTTTGAAGAAATTGCCTCATACGAACTTGCAACAGAAATGATTTTTGCATTTTGAGAAATTCTGTCGCCGGTTTTTTTCTGAGGGTAACCTGTTCCATTTTCTTTTTCATGATGTTCAAGAACGCCAAGTTGAACTTGAATAGGGAAATTTAAATCTTTTACAATCGTATAACCATAAATTGAATGTTTTGTAATCTGAAGTTTTTCACCTGGCGTGAGTTTTTTGTCCGTCATGTAAAGCTGAGGCGGCAAACGGAGCATTCCAATTTCGTGCAGAACACAGGAAACGCCCAGTTCAATCATTTTTGAAAGTCCAAGGTGCATTTCCATCGCGATTGCAATTGCAAGGACTGTAGTTCTCATTGTATGAATTATCAGGAAATTTTTTTTGCAAACTTCTGCTTCAGGATTTATTCGCAGCATATATCTTCGGTGATCCTTTATAAATACGCACAAATCCTGCACTGTTTCTGAAAGTTCCTCTTGGTTTATTTCTCTGTGAGTTGTATATCGCGTAAAAAGATTTTCAATATAGTTCATATATTCATCATAAACTTTCTGAACCATTTCCATTCTTGCGTGATCTGAATTTCCAATTGCGGTAGTTTTGGAATTTTCAAGAACTTCTTTTACATTTGAGGCAATTTTTGTTTCGCCTTCAGGAGTTACGCTGATTTCTTCGTTTGATTCTGTAATTATTTCGCCTTCAAGACTGACGTCTCCATCACAAGAAAAATCTGAATATCCCCAGTGTTTTAAGGCATTAATAAGATCTTCCGTAACATACGCTGTTGCCGGCAAAAGCATAAAACTATCATCAAGAAAAAGATCTCCCGTAAAACACATTCCCGGAGTTATAGAATTTAAATTAATATTTTTCATATCATTAATCACCTTATAAATTATCGGTACGGATTTTAATCTTAAGCAGTCAAAAAAAAAGCTGAAGAATCTCACACATCCCTCAGCTTTAATTTTAAGTAAACAAGGATAATATTCAGGTGTCTTGATTTTTTCCCACCCGTAAATTACCAACTATTTTTATTATCGGAGTTTAGCATTTTGACTTTAATAAATTTTTCAATGATTTTTATGGGAACCTCTAAAAATTGCAATTTTTATAGATACCCTTATAAAATAGCGGGATTATGGAAAAATTACAATTTTTACACACTTAAACAATACTTGACTAATGATATTTTTTTTTAGATTATATCTTGCAATATGAATGAAAGTAAAATAACCAGGGCTTATCTTGAAACTTTAAGTTTTCAGGAATTGGGAAGACTTGCAGATGATTACGGAATTGATGTTCCAGAAAATCTTGACAGACGTTTTTTGATTTCTGAATTGCTGGAAATTTCTGAAGAATTTGAAAATGAAAACAAAGAGGAAATGATAATTTCATCAGATGAAGAACCTGTTGAAATAGAAAATAACCTTCCTGAAAATTATAACGAAACCGATATTTCCTGTGTTTTACGCAATCCAGTTTGGCTTTTTGTTTTTTGGAATATGAACGAAAGCGACTTTGTAATGCTTAAAAAACTTGGCGGTTATACTTTAAAACTCAGAGTTTGTTTTTTTGAAGACAGTGGGCAGACAGTTCCAACCGATGCTTTTGAAGTACAGGCTTCAACGGAGAAACAGGAACAGTATGTTTTAATTCCGGTAGGAAAAAAATATTTAAAAGTAGAATTAGTTTACGTGACTGCAGTGCAAGGAAAAGTACTTGCTTTTTCGCCAGTCATTAAAATACCTCAGGGCTCTGAAATGGTTTACGATTCAGAAATAGGTTTTTCGGAAAATTTTTCAGAAATCGCAAAACTTTCGGATATTCAGGATGTACTTGCAGAACAATACACAAATCACAGACATTCATTTTCGGAATAAATCAGGATTCAGGTAAAAATAATGCTAAAAAATTTGGTTTTTGTAATAAAAATTACTCAAGATTTTATATGTCATACAGAAAAAGAAATCAGAAACAATACAATTGCACTGACAAAACTTTACGATTTAGTTTCTTGTGTTTACATTCCTTTTCTTAATATTTTTGAAAAATTTGAAAAAGAAAATCTTATGTGCAAGGTTGGATTTGTAATTCCGCCGGTATTTTGCAATATGCTTTCTGATTCTGTAATTCAGGATGATTATCTTGAATATTTGCAAAAACGCATTGATTTTGGCGAAAATGAACTAAAACGTAATCAAGATGAAAAAATTCAGAAGATTATAAAAGACAGCATCAAAAGATATTCTGATTTAAAATCCAACTTTATAGAAAAATATAATAAAAATATAATCAGCAGTTTTGCCTATTATCAGAAAAAAGGTTATGTAGAAATTCTTGCAACCTGCGGAACTGATCTCTTTATTCCTCATTATTCAGAGATGAAAGAAATTATTTCTGCGCAGATTGAATGTGGACTTCATTCTTACAAACAGTTTTTTGGCGAAGTTCCGGAAGGTTTTTGGCTGCCAGAAATGGGATATGTTCCGGGCGTTGAAAAACTGATTAAAGCTTACGGTTTTACTTACACAATTCTTGATACACGAAGCATTCTTTTTTCACAGGAAATTCCTTCAAGTGGGATTTTTTATCCTTTACGAACGGCCAATTCTTTGGTGGTTTTTGCCCGTGATTTTAAAACTCATGAAGAAATTTTTGAGCAGGACGGTCTTTCTCTTGCAGAAGTTTACAGAAATGAAAATAAAGATGTCGGTTTTGAACTTGATTTTGAACAGTTAAATCCTGTCGTAGAAAAGGACGGAGTGAGAATTCCTACCGGTTATAAATACTGGAACAAACGCTATAATGACAGTGAGAATTCTTTGTACAATACGGTTTTTGCAAAAGTTCAGGCAAAAAAAGATGCGGAAACTTTCTTAAAAATAAAAGCAGAAAAATTGAAAAAAGCTTCTGAGTTGCTTGATGATAAAGATTTTGTGTGTCTTTTTGAAATTTTTGATGCTTATGAAATCAGTCAGAACTGGTTTGAAGCTCCTGTTTGGTTTGAAAATGTCATCAGAAAAGCTGGAAATTTTGGCTTAAATATTGCAACCGGAGATTCTATGCTGGAAAATCAGTATAATCTTGAAAAAATTACTCCGTATTATGCGGCTTTATCTGGACACGGATATGGTGAAAATCTATTGTCTAATAAAAACAGCTGGATGGTTCGTTATATTCACAAAATGTCAGAGCGAATGATTGACCTTGCGGATCGTTTTCCTATCGATACAGGATTGAAAAACCGACTTTTAAATCTTGGTGCAAAAGAACTTATGATGGGGCAGAGTCTTGGTCTTGCAAGAATGATAGAAGATGGCGACAATCCTGATTTTGCGGAACGCCGTTTTAAAGAATGTGTAAAGAATTTCACTCAGATTTTTGATTCTCTAGGCTCAAATACGGTAAGCACAGAGTGGCTTACAGAACTTGAAGCAAAAAATTCAATTTTCCCGTGGATGAATTACAGAATTTTTTCAAGAAAACTTTAGTTTGCAATTATTCAGAAGGTTAAACTTTAGAGATGCCCTTTATTTTATCTCGGACACTAAAACAAATTTAGTGTGTTATTTCGGAATCTCAGGCTGCCCGTCATTCAGGACTTGATTTGGAGTCCATTTAGCAATAGATGGTGAAATAAATTCAGATACTACTTTCTAGTCAAGTCCCATGACTTTAGTTTAATTTTTTGAATTCTTCAGCGGTTTGTATTGTGAAAATGATTGATTCGGCACTTACAATTCCTTTGCGGGCTGGGTCAAATCTGCGGTTAAGTTTTAAACATTCGTTCCAGGTTTCTATCGCTTCTTCCCATTTGCCTTCTGTATAGTAAATTAATCCTGCTTTGTATAATTCGTCAACTTTAGAATCAAAATCAGAACGTCCGCGGTCTCCTAAAATCATTTTTGCGCAAAGACTTATTTTGTTAACGGGGCTGTAAGATGTTGTTAAATCAAGGGAATAATTAAAATTCATCCTGATTTTTGATATTTCAAATTCAAATCCGGCAGAAAGTTTAGGATTTCCGCCCTTAATTTCAAATCCAGCGAGTGCCGCAAGAAAATCTGTAAACTGAACACTGACTCCAAATCCTATGTAAGGTTTTAAATAGGTGGGATAAAAAAAGTTTACCGGCTGTTTAAAATCTGCACTGAAAGTCAAATATTTTAGCGGTTTGATTGAAATTCCTACTGAAAATGAAGAAGGAAGACCTTCGTCTGATTCAATCTTTTTTGAAAATCCTGTAAATCCTGCACCTAAATTTTGCGCAGCAATTCCTATTCTGACATTTGGCTCTCTGGAAGCAAAAAATTTCAGAAAATTGAACTGAAGCATCGCACCAAAATCTGCCATAAAGGCCAGTGAACTCTGACTTATTCCAGAACTTGAAATAATTTCGTTCGTGTCTTTATCTGTGTAGTCCGGCATTCCTCGCCAGGCGATTTTTAAACTTGCACCCACCGTAATTCCTTTAAAATCATATCCGGCAAGAAAATTGTAAGCGACATTTAGAGCAAAAACACTTTCTGAATAATAACTTGAAGAAACCTTGTCGCCCCAGTTGTTGTATTCAGAAAACGGAACGTAAAAACAAGAAAAATAAGTTCCAAGTCCTAGATTTTTAAATCTTGTTGTGTAAGCAATTGTGTCAAGTTTGGAATCTGCAATCCAGGCGTTATGAAAAACTGAAAGTTGAGTTTGTTTTTGAAGAGCACTGCCGGCAGGATTAAATTGCATAAAACTGATGTCGTCAGAAAGACCGGTAAATGCAGAGCCTAAACTTTCGCTTCTTCCTCCAAAAGGAATTAAAAGGGAACGAAAACTTGTTGTACCTTCATTTTCGTCAGTTGACCAATCAAAAATGCGTGCGAGCCCTGAACTAAAATCAGAAAGTGACAGAGAATGAACATTAAAAAAAATCAAAATTAAAAAAGAGAAAAAACTGATGATTTTTTTGCTAAAATGTTCTGTCATAATGAAATCTAAACTGTTCTCTTATGATTTTCGGCAGTTTTTTACTCTTATTCATAAGTATATTTTCCGAAAATCAAGTATAATTAGGGAACCTCTAAAAATTGCAATTTTTAGAAGTAACTCTGAAAACGCGACGTTTTAATTCGTGCTATATCAACGAATAAAAACCCGCATGTATCTCTAAATAAAGCATTTAAATGATTTTTTAGAGATGCCCATTATATGGTAAAATAATATAGTTAAATATTTTATTTGGCACCATAAATCAATGAAAAATCAAAGATTTCTTCTGTTTGCAGTTACAATCTTTCTCATAATAATTCCGTTGCCTGCTAAAAATTCAAAAAAGAGTGCAGAAGAAAAAGATTTAACGCTTTCTGAAATTGATAAACTTATCCGTCGTACCGAATATGAACAGGCACTGCGCCAGTTGAATGTCTATCTTGAAAATAATCCTGAAAATTTTGATAACGCGTATACAAGAATTTCTGCAATTATGAAAGCGCGTGAAGAATATCGTCAGGATTTTGAGGAACTTGTAAAAACTTTTGAAAAAATCAGTTTGCCAGAAAATTCTGACGAAATTGTTGAACTTTCAGCTGAAAATACTGATGAAGAAACCTATTATGCGGAATGCAATAAAATTAAAGATAAACTTAATTCTATTGAACACAATCCTCCGCACGAAATTAAACAGGTTTTGGATAGAATCGATGCAACAATCAGTTTGAATTATATGAAGCCGCGTGCTCAAAAAATTTTGCGTCTTTCGGCAGATTTCGCTCATCAAAATGAATTTTTAAAGGCGACAAAGCAGCTTCGTGAAGGTTTTGATTTGTTTAAAGTCGATTATTACATTTACTGGGAAGATTATCCTGAAATTATTTCTGAAACAAACGAAATTCTTTCGTCTATTGAAAATCATCTGAAAATTTTTGAAAGTTCGGATTTATCAGTGCGCCTTGAATCTTGTGTAAAATCATTTAACGAAAGCGTAAGTCAAGAGGATTTTGTAACTGCCTGGGAAAAATTAAAGTCAGTAAATGACGTTTTTAGGGAATATTCGGTTTTGCGTGGCGGAGTTTACGGCGATGCGGAAAAAATCAGCTCTCTTTATGAAAAAGAAAAGAAAATAAAACCTGAATACGGCGACACTGATGCTTCGTTTTTGCCTTTTATGCTATGTTTTGTAAAGGGAAGTTCAGAAATTGAAGATTCAGGAATTTGTGGAGTTGTGACTTATCAGAGTGAAAAACTAAGCACTCTGATGAATGATTGTGTTTTTGCAAAACTTGAAGAATTTTGCTCTGATTTTATTGCAGTTTTAAAAGAGGAAATTTCACTGGAGGACGGTGAATCAAAAGAAAATTCTGAAATAAAAAATCAGATTGATGAAATTTCAAAATTGCAGATTGCCGTTATAGAAACTTCGCAGCTTTTAAAAACTGATTCTGCATACGAAGTAATGACTCCGAAATTTGAAAATCAAAGACTTATTGCGAAAAATTTGCCATACCTTGCCTTACTTTGCGATGAAATTTATGTTTCAAAGACTCAAAATGATTTAATCATGAAAAATCAGGCAGGAATTTTAACTCAGTTTGATTCTCCTTCTCCTTTTTTTGACAGAAATTCAGCAGTAAAAACGCTTTCTGATTCAGCGTTGGACATGGCAGTGACGCTCGGAAATAAAAAACAGCGGGAATTAAATTCTTTTGACTCGATTGAAAAAATAAAATCTGTCGGAAATCTTTTTGTAAATGAACTTTGTGATTTTTATAACGAAAGTTTAAATCAAACTTTTGAAAAATCTTATGTCCGTCTTGCATCTGTCTGGGAAAAAATTACGGATTTTTACAAAAATCAGGGTGATATTCTTGTTGAAAATATTTTGACTCAGAATGAAAAATGTCAGAAATTTTACACTGGATTTTATGAAAAAATTAGTTCAGGCGTCAGGGCGGAAATTGAAAGTGACATTTCTAAGGCCTTTAGTTTTGCAAATCAGATTGAAAATGATGAAACTAAAAATTTTGGAATTTATTATTCGTATCC